>WTGD01000065.1 GCA_011523725.1 Nitrospinota bacterium | reverse complement strand
TGTTGAAAAACCTCTTCTCGCTCCGTCGATTCCTTCCTCATCGGTTAGAACCGCCCACCGTCGTCATTCCGGCGAAAGCCGGAATCCAGAGCCGATGAGATTGGCGGCGCTCCGGTTGTTCATCCCCCACTCATTGGCGGTAATACGGAAGAAAAAAAAGCAAAGTCCCTGGATTCCGGTATGCGCCGGAATGACGATCAAAAGCGAAGGGCAAAACCACCTTCCCGCATTGGACGACGCTCTTCGAGACATCACTACCCCTGGAAGACTTTTTCAACAACCCAATGAAAAGAGGAATCGTTCAGCAGCAACACCGCTTTCGCCCCACCCGATTCCCCGGATGACAACCATCGCCCCGGTTTGTAAACTGCTTGGCGTCGCATTACATATCCACCGATGACGCCTGACGAGTGAGATTGAGGAACGATGGGGGACACACGATGATTCCCGCCGTCGAGGAGAGAATGGACGAACTCAAGCGCCTGTGCGTCCGCCACGGCGTTGAGCGGCTCGACCTGTTCGGGTCGGCCTCGACGGATCGGTACGACGCGGGCGGGAGCGACCTGGACTTCGTGGTCGAGTTCGGGCCGGAGGCTCTCTCCGCCTATGCGGACGCCTACTTCGGTTTGCTGGAATCCCTGGAGCAACTCTTCGGAAAACCGGTCGATCTGGTTGTCGAATCGGCCATCAGGAATCCGTATTTCCTCGAGTCGGTAGAGAAGACGAGGGTTCCCGTCTATGCGTCTTGAAGCCAGGTAATATCCCTGCGAGGTTCAGCGCGCCGCCGGAGGGCGTATGGAAGTGTGAGCCTGATCGGGTGAGGGGCTGCCCCCGCGCGCCATCTTGCCGGAGTGATTTAATCCGGCGTCCAGTAGGGGCGGTTCGCGAACCGCCCTGCTTTGGGGATGAGGAAAGAAACCCTGAGCTTAAGGCGAAATATTAGCGGTGCGTCGTGGCATGGGTTCGCTTTCCGTCGGTGTCAGGGTAACTCAGGCAAAGTTTTTCCTTCGAGTTCCGAATCGGTAAATTCCATAAGATAATCCTGCAACAAATTGCTTTTTTGTTCTTCATCAAGCTTTTCGCCAGCGAGATAGGCGATGATCATAATTGCTAGTTTACGGTTGCGTTGCATAGTGATGATTCTACCATTCGAGGCTCCGCCCCTCCAAAGAACACCCTGCCACACCTTCTCAATATTTTCTTCGGTGATACCCCAAGGGAGGGCATTCAGTCTTTCGCATGCTTCTTGGTAGCCCATATTGGTGGGAACACCCGTCAAGCGTAAGAAGGCGCGTACCAAGCATTCTTGGCCAACTGGCTTGCCGAGCAAATTGGTTCTGCGAATTTCTTGACGTTTTTCGTCGCCAGTTTCTTCCCGATCACTAAGTGCGTCAGCAAATACGTCGATCCCATCAAGCAAGGCCTCCCATATTTCCTGCACCTTACTGCGGTAGAGTCGTTGCTTATCGTTATCGGGTAGTTGTTTTGTATCTAGTTTTAAATCATATGTCTGCTGAATAATTTCTATGTTGCAGTTGTAGATAGTAGAGAGAGTAGTGAACTGTGGTTCTTTTGTATTCAAGGTGCTACTGGAGTATTTAGCTAGTCGCCCGCTAATTAGTTTGTTGACTATTTCTCGCGTCAGTACAGCGGCAATATCGTCATCGTCGGTAACGATGTTTTGTCCAGTTGTAGTCTTTCTGGCATATTTGTTAACGCGTGTGAATATCTTCCGCGCCTTTTCTTTTTCATAAGGCACCAAAATAACGGTGACATCTTCTTTTGCAAGATCATTACAGGGGCTAATGTTAGGAATTTCCTTACTGTTCTGATCTCGTGCGTTAATTGCGAAATCAATAGCTTTCAGCCGATGTTGTCCGTCTAACGGTACAAATACTTCTCCATCTGTGAAAGTCAAAAAACCCATTCCAGAAACATCAGGTCTGTACCTCTGAGGGACACCTTTTGGAATAACTTCAGTCAATGGCTCAAAAGAGACTGCCTCTTCAAAATTGATCGCCGTAACAATAAAAGCACCGAAAAAACGCGAATCATCGTTGGCGAGATACGGTGCGATTTGCGTTCTAACACGGGAAAAATCAATGTCCCGTTGATAACGCTCTTCAAGGGACATGTTTTCCCACTCTGGCAATTCTTTGGGGATCGTAACCCTGTGAACTAATTCTCGTGCTTTCATTGATAGAATATAATAATCCGTGTTGCCCAAACGGGCTTTCATCGCAGGAACCGTTGTAGCCATTCGAAACCCCTTACCGATTGTGATGCTTATTCGCCTCAGGTCTCCAAAGCCTGATCAAACGTCGCTCAAATCGAGGAATATTATTTAGTTCAACTTCCGTATAGCATATATCCAGATATTCGCCAAAAGCACCTATCCACATTTTCAGGATTTCATTGTGAGATCCGTTCCAATGATTTCTTACTCGTTTTTGTATGGATTGTTTATCAGCTTTACCTACATAGATGCATTTACCAGTCTTTTGATACCAGAAAGCATAAACTCCATGTGATGATCGTGGAAGCCTGTCGATAGAATTATAACCCCAACTAAAAACTTTTCGGTGGTTTTGGTTTCGATTGTCGATCATATTAGAAAGTCCAGACCCCCTTTGCAGCGAGTTTCGCCAACTCCTTTTGCCGTGAGGCTATTGCTTCAGGCGACCAATCGTCGTACCCGAGTTCTCGAGTCAATTTAATCGCGCTTCGCCCGAAAATCTCTTTCTTGCGAGCAAAACTTCCGTTGTCGCTCTTGCCAGGTTTGTTATCTTCTTGCCCAAGAAGCGTCAGGTTTCCAATCCGATGGACCCAATCTTCGAGATTATATTCGTCGAAATTGTTCCAGCTCGACCAATGTTCTTCAGATTTGGGAAGAATATGCTCTACGCTGCAATGCTGCTCGTTGATCAGCCTGCCGTCGCTTTGCAGGGAGTGATTCACGCTGAGCAAGAAACGCTTGGCTCTCCTATCGCGAGTATTGCGTATTTCGGTGACTTTCATTTTCTCAATGAATTTATCATCGTCTATGACTCCATACGTGCCGTCGAACTCTCGCAGGGAACTCATGACGTCTACATCGTAAACATCTTTGGCGGACATGATTCTTTTCGCTAGATTCGAGAACTCGCTTTCGAAATGCGACGGCTCAAACTTTGGGGCGACGAAAGCAGTCCGCAGGATGAAAGAGGTAATGCGATTGAGATCAGCATGGACCCGCTTCGCTAAACGCCTTTTTTTAACCGCATCCGATTCCATGACGTAGCGGCTCAGCAAGGCGAACACCATCGGTTGTGCCACCTTATAGGCTTTTAGTTCCTGAAGAAAAACGGATAGATTCCGTTTCTTCCTGTTTGAGTTGGAATGTTTTTCAAAATTTTCGACAAAAGTATTCGTCGCACTCGGGTTCGCAATCGTGTTGAAAAGTTCCACACGATCCTTGAGGGAGAATTCGGACACCAAGTCATATATAGAATCCGCTGGATTTTGGGGATTGGTCGTGGAGCGAATCATTTCCCGGGTTTTGCGGTAGAAACTTTGCTTGGGCAAAAAACCGTATTTACACTGAAAATAACACCGGGCATATTCGCCCGCACGTATATCGGTTCTAAGTTGAGTGCGCACATTTTCTAGATTGTCGTGTACGGTGTCTCTCCGGGATTTTTCCTCGGAGGCGTTGAAGTAGGAATACAAATAGTTGCGAATCAGGTCTAGGTCTTCGAGTTGTTTGCCACGACAATTGATCGTTTCGAAGACGGAGTTCGGGTCAACCTCATCTGGTATGTGTAAACACGCGACTTCGATTTTAGTGAGCAAAAAATCCATGAACCGCTTGGATTGCTCTATACCCATCCCCGAAACGAATTGCTCAATTTCCAGCCACGCATCGGTGAGCTTGCCGTTAGTGCCAATGCTGCTACCTCGAATCATCAGGTTGTAACGGGTCCTGTCGTCTCGTGGTGGGGTAAGGCGAGGTTCATGCTCATCAGTATCGGGCAATCGCGCGGTACTATTCACGTCCAAGTCGAACAAAACGCGGAGAGCGTTATTTTCGTAAATCTGCTCGTTTGTTTCATAGAACAAGCGGCTAAGACAGGCGCAAATAAGAGAAATTGTCACCATACGTTGCTGGCCGTCATTGATTTGCCAATCTTTTGTTCCTTTTTCGATCAGGATGATTGCACCAAGAAAATAACATTTGCGCTTTTCCTTGATAGCTTCGTCGATATCTTGCAACAATTCCCGGACATGCTCTTTAGTCCAGTCATAGCGCCGCTGATGCCAAGGCACTGCAAATCTTCCCTCATAAAACAGATGTGAGAAAACCATTTGCTTGGTGCTGATTACTGTATTGTTGTCATTTGATACGGTCATGTGCACGTTTCTATCAGGGCGAGACGGCCGTCTTCGCGGACTCTGTCGATGCGCCAGATGTCGTGGATCATCTCGATTTCGTGTGCGGAGATGAGTTGCTCTCCCACTGCGCTTTCTAGTTTTTTCAGGCCTTCGAGAATTTCCTCCCGCACTTCGAGGAGGAAAGGCCCCAAGACGCGATTTCCGTTGGCCTTGATCCGCGCTTTCCCGTCCCGCCGCACAGGCATCCGGTTCCCGTCGTTTTCGCGCAACTCGATGAGCCACTCCCTAAAATCCGCGAGTGCCTCTAGTTTTTCCTCATCTTTGTGTCCGGCGTCGATCAGCCCGCGCAGGCTCTTGTCCTTCTGGACGACAGTGCAGGTCCAACAACCAAAGCGGGGCGAGGTCGTCCCGCACGAAGGCGCGTCTTCCTTGCTCAGCACGAGCGGGCATTCGCCGCCGCCTGCGTTGCGATAGAGCGTAACAAGATTTCGGTGAGAACCACCCCAAGGCGGTTTTAACTGCATAAGAATCATCCAAACGTCCTCATCCTGCAAATCGGCGAGCGGTGCGAACATGCGGCATCCCTTAATGCTTCCGTGAGGATTCATTTTATGGGCCTTGACACCGTGCTTTTTCATATTGCGTTGGCGGTTTTGGGATTCGCTTCTACGCGTTCCGACCAGCAAGACGGCGCGTTTGTGGACGAGCATTAGTTTTTCCAGCAGACGTTCGGTGGGGAGTATCTTCATCCGATCCGTACACCACCGGAAGTTACGCGTCGGCGGAATGTAGCCACGGCCAATCAAATTAACCCAAAAAGTCTGATCGACGTATGGCTTTGTCATTGTGACACGAACGGGCAAGGCGGCTTCCTGCGCGGCTTCCCGGATAACCGATAGGCTTTTCTTCAAATGCTGGATGACAAGAGGCGATTCGACGAGCGTGTCGTTCGCCATGACGTGAATCTCACGCCTCCGCTCCTCCGGAGGAAGCGACAGCATGATTTCCCATGCCAAGTGTAATAAGAGTGTTGAATCTTTGCCACCAGAATAGGCGACGATCCATGGATCGGAATGGCGCTTTCGGTATTCTGCAAGCATCACTTCGCGCACGGCATCAAGCCGTGCGACGACATCTCGAACGTTCGAGGTCGCAACTCTGTTCATGGAGCCTTGCGCCAGTTCCAGTCCAGCAGGCTTTTGCTCCATGTTATGGGGCATCCCTTCCAGGCGTAGTGAGCGGAGATTATAGGTATCACAGACTATAAGACTGAGTAACAGTATCTGTAAAGGGTTTGAGTCGAATATATATCTACCTTGCTCTCATCCTCATCCGGGCAGGAGCCACAGATTAAATCACCTCCCACTCCCCATTCAAGCAACCCACCACAGCACCCCACCCGCTTCTGTGTCAAAAAACCTCCCGTTCTCACCTCACACCCAGCATTTGAAGAAGCCGTAAACGACAAAATCCGCCTGCTCGTCACAGGCGGGTTTCAAAAACGCTTACCCTGAAGATACTCGCCCCGAATCGATATCCCTCGAAAGTTTTATCGGCGATGTGAGACTTCTGAACTTAGGGTAGTTTCCCCCCCTTGACGTCGCCCAATAATATGGTCTATATTAGACTATATTTACTCGCTTGAGGGCGTCATGGCCGAACAGCATCCCGAACCCCGCCGCGTCTGGACCGTCGCCGAGGCCAAGGCGCGCCTGTCCGAGGTATTGCGCCGCGCCGAGGAGGAGGGGCCGCAGCACATCGGCAGGAGGCGGCCCTTCGTGGTCGTGCCCGCCGGGAAGTGGTACGCGAAAAACCCGCCCCGCAAGCCCATGGGGCGGTGGCTGGTCGAGAACATGCCCCGCGGCGCGAACCTGGAGATCCCGGCGGCGAGAAGTTCCCGGAGAGAGACCCCCTTCGCCGATGAAGAGGCCGAATGAGCGGGTTTCTCCTCGATACCAACGTCATCTCGGAGTTGACGAAGGACGCGCCGCATTCGCGGGTGACGGCGTTCCTCGCAGGCGCTGAGGACCTGTGGCTCTCCGCCGTCGTCCTGCACGAGCTGGATTTCGGCGTGGCGCTGCTGCCGCCCGGCCGCCGCCGCGAGGGAATCCGATCGACATTATCCGCATTCACCTCGGAATACGCGGACAGGGTTCTGCCCGTGGGGCAGTCCGAAGCCGCCCGGGCCGCGGCCTTGAGGGCGCGGGCGCATCGCGCGGGCCGCGTGCTGGATATGGGGGACGCGCTTATCGCGGGGACGGCCGCGGCGCACGACCTTGCGATTGCGACGAGAAACGTCCGGGATTTCGACGGCCTCGAACTCGACGTCGTGAACCCCTGGGACGCGCCGTAAGCGCCCGGCGGGCCGCCCCCGGCCTTGAACTCTCCTTGTCGGGGTTGGTGAAAAACCCGCCTCGCTCATCCTCTCCTTACCTTGAAAACGAACCCCCCCTACCCCCCCTTGACAGGGGGGTATAAAAAGGCGATGCGCCCCGGCCGGGCAGAGGGGGTTTTGCTTTTTCTTGCCCCCCTGTTAAGGGGGGACAGGGGGGTTGCCTTTAAGACGGAGCGGGGCGAAAGATTGTCGGGAAAACAGATGCTCCCCCCAAAAAACTCACTCCCCCATCCGCATTCTGTTTCTCGTCAGGGCGTCGACGGACAGGGGGCCGCCTCCCAGGAGGAGGATGGCGGTCGTGGCGAGGAGGAGGAAGAGCGAGTATTCATAACCGCCGGCGACGGCGGCGCCGGTCGCGGGGTTCGTGACGATCCCGTGCATGAAAAAACCCTGGTCGATATGCACCAGCAAGGCCGCGCCGGCCATGATGGGAATGTTCATCAAGGCGCCCAGGCGGGCGTAGAGCCCGATGACGAGGAGCGCCCCGCCGACCAGGTGACCCAGCACGACGGCCCACGCGCTGATGGCGGGCAGAGGGATTCCCATCGATGCGTTCAGGGCGGCGAAGCGCTCCACGCCGATCACCAGCCAGCCGTAATAGCCATGAAGCACGTAGTAGACGCCCAGAGAGACGCGAAGCAAGGCGATCCCGTATGTCTGGTACGGCCTCAATCTTCGGTTCATCGACTCTTCCCCAATCATTGCGATGACTTATTTTCGCGCAAATGCGCAAATATCGCCACCCTTTTATCAAGACGGGACCATTTGACCCGCGCGCGAAATGTGATAGAAGCAAAACGCGGCGCAGGCCGTGCGCCGAGCCGCGAGCCATGTGGAGCAGCAGCCTCCCCTGGCGTCGCCACCCAAAACCTGGAAAGCAGCCATCCGAAAATGAGTGAATCCGAAAAAAAACTCTCGTACAAGAACTTCATCATCCCGCTGGCGCTCGTCCTCGTGCTCGCCGCCTTCTTCTACTCGGGGCTGGGCCGCTACCTCACCTTCGAGACCCTGCGGGAGAACCAGGGCCTCCTTAAAGGGTGGGTGCACGATAACGGCGCGCTCGCCGTCATCGCCTACATGCTCGCCTATGCGGCGGTGACGATATTCTCCCTCCCCGGCGGCCTGGTGATGAGCATCACGGGGGGCTTCCTGTTCGGGACCGTCTGGGGCGCGCTCTACATCGTCGTGGGCGCGACGGTGGGGGCGACCGTTCTCTTCATCGCGGCCAAGACCTCGCTCGGAGACCCCCTGCGCGCCAAGGCCGGCCCCTGGCTCCAGAAGATGGAAGAGGGTTTTCAGGAAAACGCGCTGAGCTACCTGCTGGTTTTAAGGCTGGTTCCCCTGTTCCCCTTTTTCGTTGTGAACCTGGTGCCCGCGTTCCTGGGGGTGTCCCTGAGCGTCTACGTCATCGGCACGTTCTTCGGCATCATTCCCGGCTCGTTCGTATTCGCCTCGGTGGGTGCGGGGCTCGGCAGCATTTTCGAGGCGGGGGGCGAGTTCTCCGCCAGGGGCATCCTGACGCCCCAGGTCCTCATCGCGCTCGTGGGGCTCGCCGTTCTCTCGCTCATCCCCGTGGTCTACAAGAAGATCAAATCGAAAGAGGGTTAGTCTTCACTCAGAGCGGCTTGTCCGCCGTGAACAGGTATCTCGTCTGCGAGAAGAAATATGCGCCCCGCTCGTCCAGGCCGCGCAATTCACTCGCCCATGCGTCTACTTCCTCTTGCGTCAGGTTCGTTCTGGCGGGGACGACGCCCTGAAGCTGGCGAATGAACTGAAAACTGAAGCTCTCGGGTTCGCAGGCGGTGTTGAGAACGGGAATCGCGCGGGCGGAAACATCGACGAAGCCCGCCGCCTCGATACTGGACTTGAGCGTGAGCGGCAGCCTCAGGTGGGCGAAGCCCTGCAACCAGCCATTCATCACCCGCTCGCAGAGCGCCGCATCCTCACAGCGCCACGTCGTGGCGCCCCAGTCGGCGTCGCTCACCGCGAGTCGTCCGCCGGGCTTCAGGACGCGGTGCATCTCGCGCAATGCCGCATCCACGTCCGCCACGAACTCGAGCGTCTGCACGCTCACGCAGGCGTCGAAACCGCCGTCTTCGAGCGGGAGTGAAACGGCGTCTGCGATTTGAAAGTCGACCCAGGGCTTGTCGGCGCAGCGCGTCCGGGCGAGCCCGATCATCGACTCGCTCAAGTCCACGCCGCGCACGAAACCCGTCGGGCCGACCAACCGCGCCATTTCATCGGCGAACAGGCCGGGGCCGGAACCCACGTCCAGAACGCGCGCGCCGGGGGTGAGACCGAGCGCCTCTATCGTCCGGCGTCTGACCTCGGTCAAGTCCGGCGTCAGGTACATGATTTCGGCCTGGCGCGAGGCGTCCTCGTCGAAATCCATCGTGCCGCTCACGGGCGCGCTCCGGGGTTGGGGGTCGAACCCGACCGAGTAGAGAAGAAATTCACTCCCCCCTTGAGGGGGAGTCGATGAAGCCGAGCGTTTTATGCGAAGGCTGAATCGGTGGGGGGAGATTTTTCTGTGGCATGTCCCCCCACCAACTCGCCTGCGGGCTTCGCCCTTGCCTCGTTGACTCCCCCTCAAGGGGGGAGTGATTCTTCCTTCTTCATCAGTTGCCGACAACCCTCAAGGGACTGCTGAAAAACCCTGGATTGGCAAGATTGCCGTCATTCCGGCGGAAGCCGGAATCCATTTTATGCCTTTTGTCTTTCGTCAGGAGATTAACCCCCCAACCCCCCTTGTCAGGGGGGCTTTTTTTCTTACCCCCCTGACAAGGGGGGTTGGGGGGGTTGCTTTTCCAGCCCGCTTCTCCGGGGAGGTCGCTTCGCGAATCGCCCCGACATCATTTTGAAACCGATATCAGACACCATGAAAACCCGACGGTGAAAACTCTCTATTCGCCCTTGAAATACTCTTCGTCCTCGGGCCGGGCCTTCCAGTTCGGATTGGTGGGCCATTCCTTGTGGCGCGAGACCTTGTCTCCCCCGTAGCGCACCCGGTAGAGGAGCGTGCGCTCCGAGCCGTTGGTGTACTCGTGCAGCTCGCCCGGGGGATGAACGATGAACGAGCCGGGGATGACGTCGACCTCGCCGGTGGGGGTCTTCATCCTGCCGCCGCCCTTGTAGCAGAAATAAATCTCCGTCGCATAGGGGTGGCAGTGGTAGGGACTCACCTGGCCGGGTTCCCAGCAGGCCACCGTCACGTCGCCCTCCTCGTAGCGGCCCAGAATCTTCTCCACGTGCTTTTCGGTGCTGAATTCCTTTTCCTTCTCCAGATCGAAAACGTGCATCTTCTTCTCCTGTGTTTATGACTCACACACTAACAAAGGGCGCGCAGTCGCGGCCCCGATGAACACTCGCTACAACCCGCTGAACTCCTCGCAGATGGCGGCCATCCACCTGGCCCCGTCTATCAGGTCCTCGATTTTCAGGTTCTCGTTCGCGCTGTGCGTGCGCGAGGTGATGCGGCCCACGCCGGTGGAGGAGAGCGGAATCCCCAGATGCTTCAAGACGATATACGTCGGCGTGCTGCCGTTCCCGAACGGGTTGATGATGGCGTCCTGGCCGTAGAGCCTCTGCGCCGCCGCGTTGCACGCCTTGACGATGTCGGCCTCGGGGTCGCTCTTCGCCGGGTAGGAGGTGAACAGAAGCTCCACGCCGATGTCCTCGAAGCCGTGCCTGTCCAGGTGCGCGCGCACGCAGTCCCTGATTTTGTACGGGTCCTGGTTCGGCACGAGGCGGCAGTCTATCTTGGCCCTTGCGCGGGCGGAGACGATGGTCTTCACCCCCTCGCCGGTGTAGCCGCCGTCGAAACCGGCGATGTTGAAGGTGGGGTTCGCGAGGTGGCGGCGGGGGAGGTCCTCGTCCTTCATGTCGAGGAGGAACCCCCGAAGCTCGAACTTCTCGACCCGTTCGGCCCCGTTGTAGGGTTTGATGCGGCGGATGAGCTCGTCCTCGATTTCGGTGACGGGCAGCACGTCGTCGTAGAATCCTTCCACCAGCACGTTCTCGTCGCGGTCCTTCATGGTCGAGAGCGCCCACGTCATCCGCCAGGCGGCGTTCTCGTATATCTGGGCGTTCGAGCTGTGGAAATCCACGTTCGCCGTCCGGCAGGTGAGCTCCATGTAGCAAAGCCCCTTGTTGCCGAGCGAGAGCACGGGGATGTCCACCCGCGTGGTGTTGTCCTCCCAGACGCAGCCGTCCGCGGCGAGCAGGTCCGCGTTTTCCTTCACGAATGGCTCGAGCGAGGGACTTCCCACCTCTTCTTCCCCCTCGATGATGTACTTGACCGAACACGGCAGCTCGCCGCGCACCGCCAGAAACGCCTCGAACGCCGCCAGGCGGCTCATGATGTTGCCCTTGTTGTCCGTGGCCCCGCGCGCGATGACGGCGCCGTCCACGATATGTGCCTCGAACGGCGGGGTGTCCCACTCGGAGAGCGGCTCGGCGGGCTGCACGTCGTAGTGGTTGTAGAAAAGGAGCGTCTTGTCGCCTCCGCCCGCAAGCGTTGCCGTGAGAATCGGGTTGCCACCCGTCTCATGGAGCGTCGTCTCGAGTCCCGAGCGCGACACGCGGGCTTCGAGCAGGGCCGCCATCTCCCTGATCCCGACGTTGGTCGTCGAGATGCTCGGCTGGCGGCAGAGTTCCTGAAGATCCGCCACGGTGCGCTCCGCATTCGCATCGATGTAGTCCAGCACTTTCTGGAAGTCTTTCCCCTCGCTCATCGCACACTCCTTTTCGCAAATCGCCAGCGGTCGGCCTGTCGGTTTGATTGTCGGCGTGGAACAAAGATATGATCCCCGGCGTTTACATTCAACCCGAAAACCCGCATCCGCGCGACTCGGACCCGGGCGTCCATTCGCTCCGGCGCGTGCCGGATGCGGCCCAAAGGAGGCTCTTCATGCCCGAAGCACCCGCGAACACGAACTGGTTCACCTACTTTCCCGAGGACTACCGCTGGTCGGCCGCCATCTGCGGCATGGTGTCGAGCGCGCAGTGGGGCGGAACCGAGATCGGCGAAGTCGACAAGGTCTGCCGCCGCCTCTACAAGAAGCTCGGCGACGACAACCTGTGGTTCCGCGAGTGGGACCGCATGGGCGACACCGTGCGCGATCTGGGCCGCGCCGCCGAGCGCAAGAAGCAAAACCTCTCCGCCGCCTCCCACTACAAGCGCGCCACCTGCTACTACCAGATGGGCGAGCGCTTCCGCACGCCCAAGGACAAGCGGGCGGTCGCCACGTTCAAGAAATCGCTCGACACCTTCCGCCGCTTCGTGCGCCTGACGGACAGGCCCCGGATCGAGGCCGTGGAAGTCCCCTTCGAGGGCAGAAAGAAGCTCCCCGGCTATCTCGTGCACGCGGAGAACACGCGGAAGAGAAAGCCCCCCGTCGTGGTCTTTTTCGACGGGCTGGACGTGACCAAGGAGCTCCAGTTCACGCGCGGCGTGGAGGATCTGGTGCGCCGGGGCATGAGCTGCCTGATCATGGACGGTCCCGGCACGGGCGAGGCCATCCGCCTGCGCAACATCTACCTGCGGCCCGACTACGAGGTCGCGGGTTCGGCCGCGCTCGATTATCTCGAAACCAGAAACGACGTCGACGCCAAGAACGCCGGCGTCATGGCCATCAGCCTGGGCGGCTACTACGCGCCGCGCATCGCCAGCCTGGAGCATAGATATAAGGCGTGCCTCGCCTGGGGAGCGATCTGGGACTACTACGCCACCTGGAAAAAGCGCATCGAGGCATCGTTCAAGGCGGAACTCTCCGTACCGGGCCATCACATCCAGTGGATCCTGAACGCGGATTCGCTCGACGACGCCCTGGTCAAGCTCGAGGGTTTCCGGCTCGACGGCGTGGTGCAGAACATGCGGTGCCCCTTCCTCGTCACGCACGGGGCGGACGACAAGCAGATTCCGCTCAGAGACGCCAAGGCGCTTTATAACGCCGTGGGCTCCAAGGACAAGACGCTCAAGGTATTCACCGTAAAAGAGGGCGGCTCCCAGCACTGCCAGCGCGACAACTACGCCATCGGCGCGACCTACATGTTCGACTGGCTCCAGGAGAAACTCTGCGGGTAGGGAAAGGCTCGCCCGACGCAGAATTTCTTGTAGGGACAGGCCCCCGTGCCTGTCCCGGCCCCGTGGTTTCTATTGTAGGGACAGGTCGCGACCTGTCCCTTGAAGGATGGCAAACAAATCAGAAACTAACCTTTGAGAGTCAAATCCGCCCGGGGAGAGAGAAATTCACTCCCCCCTTGAGGGGGTCGGTCTTTCCCCTCGGGAAGACCGACAGAGGCCGAGCGGTTTGTGCGAAGGCCGATGTGGTGGGGGGATATGCCACAGGAAAAACTCCCCTCACCGATTCGGTTTCGGGTTTACACAAATCAGAAACTAACCTTTGAGAGTCAAATCCGCCCGGGGAGAGAGAAATTCACTCCCCCCTTGAGGGGGTCGGTCTTTCCCCTCGGGAAGACCGACAGAGGCCGAGCGGTTTGTGCGAAGGCCGATGTGGTGGGGGGATATGCCACAGGAAAAACTCCCCTCACCGATTCGGTTTCGGGTTTACACCCTCACCTCATCGACTCCCCCTCAAGGGGGGAGTGATTAGAATCGCACAAAGGGGGAAATGAACCATCTTCCACACACACGTCATCGTCGACTGGTCGGCGCGCTCTAAGCCGAGCCCCGAGCGGCAGACGAAAGACGCCATCTGGTGGGCTGTCGCACGTGACGGCATAGTGGGCGAACCCGCCTATGCCCGCACCCGCCATGACGCGGTAGAGCAGCTTGCCACCGTAATCGAGAAGGAACTCGACGCCGACCGCCGGGTGTTGATCGGCTTCGATTTTCCCTTCGGCTACCCCTCCGGAGTAGCGGCGCACCTCACCGGTGAGGCCTCGGCCCTGGCGCTTTGGGACTGGCTGGCGTCCCGCATCGAGGACACCGCGGACAACGACAACAATCGCTACGAAGTCGCGGAGAAAATCAACCGAAACTATCCGGGAATCGGCCCGTTCTGGGGCCGTCCGGGAAGCTGGCGATACCCGGAAGTGCCGACACGCGAATCGCGCCGCACGGAACGTGAAACTCATCCGCCCGAGCGCCGCATCGCCGATTCCCAAGCCACGGGCGCCAAGACTGTCTGGCAACTGGCCTACGCAGGCTCCGTCGGCTCTCAGGTACTCCTGGGCCTCCCCGCCATCAAGCGCCTCATCGAGCATCCGCGCATGAAAGGCCGCCTCGCCGTCTGGCCCTTCGAGACCGGATTGCGCGCGCCTGAAGCCCACGCCGTTGTCGCCGAAATCTACCCTTCCCTTCTCAGGAAAGAGATTGAAGAGCGTAAGGGTGAGGGCGAGATACCGGATGCCGCCCAGGTTCGCGTGAATGCCGAAGCCTTCGCCCGGCTGGACGCTCTGGACGGACTTTCCCCCCTGTTCGAGGGTGCACCTTTTCTCGACGCGGAAGAGCGCCATATCGTCGAAACCGAGGAAGCATGGATTCTCGGCCTCGGCCATGAAGAGGCGCTCCGCGAGGCGCTGGGCCAGCCTTTGTAGGGGCGGTTCGCGAACCGCCCCTACGGATTGGCGTAACGCGGCGGCAACTCCAACTCGACGCCGTCGAAGGGCTTGAAACGTTCGTGGATCGCCGTACCCAGACCTTTCGCGGGCACTTCCTCCTGCCCGACGGCCTGGCGCAGAATCACCCGCGCTTCTTCCTCTATGGAGCGGCCGTTCTCCGCCGCACGCACGCGAAGGCGTGTTTTCACGTCGTCGTCGAGATTGCGGATTGTGATGCTCGCCATACTCATGCCCTACTTCTGCACCCGTTTCTACCCTGCTCCATAATTGCAATGCAATCATTCGGAATGCGACCCAATCAGATTGCCCTTTCCCGAGATTGTCTTTGTAAGGACAGGTCGCGACCTGTCCCTACCACAAATTCGATTGTAAGGATGCCGTATGATGATTTGACTTCGGGTCGTCACTCCAGCGGAACGACGCCCCTTTCTTTCACATTTGGAACAAGCCACCTTCCACGATGACGACAAGAATGACCCTGTGATATATTTCCCGCCACTGGAACAACGAAACGAGGAAGCCCGAATTTCGAAGAACTCTCGGATTGAAGAGTCCGTTTTTCTCGATTTTCCCGCGCCATCCCTCAATGGATTCATGCACGATAGTTTTCATTTTCCCGTAAGGAGATCGCCTCATGGCAAAAGCCGCACAAGCCGTCCGCAAGGAACCGTGGTTCGCGTATTTTCCCGATGACTACCGCTGGTCCGCCGGCGTGGGGATCGCCTATTCCACGTCTTATTGGGGTTCGTCCACGATGGGCGAGGTCGACAGGGTCTGCCGCAAGTTAAAGGGCAAGATAGGCGACGACGACGCCTGGTTCGCCGAATGGGTGAGCGAGGCCGACAGGATGCGCGCCCTCGGCATGGCCGCCGCGCGCAAGAAGAACGACCTCTCCGCCGCCGCTTTCTTCAAGCGCGCGTGTTTCTACTACCAGCTCGGCGAGCGGTTCCGCACGCCCAAGGACAAGGCGGCGAACGCCGCGTACCGCAAATCGCTCGACAGCTTCAAGCGCTTCGCCGCGCTCACCGACGCGCCGCGCATCGAGCACGTCGAAATCCCCTACGAGGGCAAAAAGACGCTGCCGGGCATCCTCGTTCACGCGCAGAACACGAGGAAGCGCAAACCGCCCGTGGTGGTATCCTTCGACGGCTTCGACGTTTCGAAGGAGATTCAATACATCCTGGGCGCGGAAGACCTCGTGCGCCGGGGGATGAGCGTGCTCGCCGTGGACGCGCCCGGAAACGGGGAGGCCATCCGCTTCCGGAAGCTCTTCCTGCGTCACGATCATGAAACCGCGGGCGCTGCGGCCCTCGATTATCTCGAAGGACGCAACGACGTGGACGCGAAGCGCGCCGGCGTCATGGCGATCAGCCTTGGCGGCTATTACGCTCCCAGAAACGCGAGCATGGAGCACCGCTTCAAGGCGTGCGTGGCCTGGGGGGCGATCTGGGACTACCAGCGGGTATGGCAGGACCGTATCGCCGCCGCCTACAAGACGGCCCTCTCGGTTCCCGGGCATCACCTGGAGTGGATTTTCAACTCCAACTCCACCGAGGAGTGTCTCGACTTGCTCGCCGATTTCAAGCTGGACGGCGTGGTGCAGAACATGCGCTGCCCGTTCTTGCTGATTCACGGCGAAGGCGACCAGCAGATCCCCCTCGCCGACGCGAAAAACCTTTTTAACGCCTCGGGCTCCAGGGACAAGACCTTCCGGGTCGTCAAGGGAACCGAAACGGGCGCCCAGCACTGCCAGATGGACAACGTGCCCCCCTATGCGCACGAGATTTTCGACTGGCTGAAACTCAAGCTGGGCGCATAGCGGAACCGAACGCATACTTTCCTTCATCGCCCGCTGCGGCGTCCCGGCTCTCTCGAAGGAGGGCCGGGACGCCGCAGGTGAACGCTTTTTTTCGTCCGGCGCTTTTCACGGACGCGCTGCGCGTTCGCGAAACCGGCCCAACGCCGGTTGACTTGAGCCGCGCAGATAGTGATTACAATGGGAGCGCGGGCGCGCGTCGATGCGGACGCCGCCTGCGTCGATGAGAAAACCGATGACAAGGGGGCGGAGCCGATATGAACTACGAGAACGTGCGCACCGAAATGGACGGTGAGCTGCTGATCGTCACGCTGCACCGGCCCGAGAAGCGAAACGCCATGACGCACCAGATGCGGGTCGACCTGCTCGACTGCGCGCGCCGCGCCGAGACCGACGACGCGGTGAAAGCCATCGTCTTCACCGGGCACGGGGAGGAGTCGTTTTGCGCAGGCGCCAACATCCCGGAACTGGAGCAGCGCACGCTGGTCTCCGAGATGGGCCCCTCGGCGACGCTGCGCAAGGAGCTGCCGACCGCCATCGAGCGTCTCGGCAAGCCGAGCGTGGCCGCGGTAAACGGCTATTGCTTCGGCGCAGGCCTCGAATTCGCCATGGGCTGCACCATACGCATCGCGAGCGAAAACGCCCGGCTCGGGCTGCCGGAGATCAACTTCGGCCAGATCCCGGGCTCGGGCGGCACGCAGCGCCTCTACCGGTTCGTGGGGCTGGGCTGGGCCATGCAGATGATCCTGACGGGGCAGCGCGTCGACGCCGGGACCGCGCGAGAAATCGGCCTCGTCACCGAAGTCATGCCGCTGGCCAACCTGCTTCCCCGCGCGAAGGATCTGGCGCGCCTGCTCGGAGCGCAAGCCCCGATGGCCTTCGTCGCCGGGCGCGACGCCGTCCTGCGCTCCACGGAAACGGAGCTTCTGGCGGGCATCGACTTCGAGCGCAAGCTCTACGCCATCTGCATGGCGACCGAGGACAGCCGCGAGGCGCTCAAAGCCTACGCCGAAAAGCGCGCGCCCGAGTACAAGGGCCGCTGATCCCGGATTCCAGCATGAAGCCTTCTCTTCTGAACCGCGAAAAAATCGAGGCTTATCTCTCCGCCGGATACTGGACGCGCGAGACGATGGTGGAGCGCTACGCCGCTTATGCGCGGGATTTTCCGGATAAAACCGCTTGCCGCGATTCCCAAGAGGAGATCACCTGGCGGGAACTGGATGAACGCACCGGCCACATCGCCGCGAACCTGATCGCGGGAGGAATCGAGCGCGACGCCCGCGCCCTCGTGCAGATGCCCTCCTCGAACCGCGAGATTATCTTGCGCATCGCGCTCAAGAAAGCGGGAATCATCGGCTGCTACGCCCCCATGCAGTGGCGCAGCCAGGAACTGGGCTATGCACATCAAGAACTGGCGCCGAGCGTCATCTTCGCCTCGCCCGATTCGGGTGGCGATGAAGGAACTGCCTGGCTGGATGAGGCGGCAGGCGTCACCGCACCCGTCCTTCGCGTCGATCTCTCCGGATTTTCTCCCGAGGGGTGGCTCCCCTGGGCCGAACTGACCAGGCCGCCAGAGGACACAGGAGCGATGGAGGAGATCGCCTCCCGGGCTTTCCGCTTCGATGAGATTTCCATGATCACGGTCTCGAGCGGTTCCAGCGGTTTTTCGAAGCTGTGCGAATGGCCCGAGGGGGCGCAGATGTGCCTCGCCCGCGCAAACGGCGCGCGATTGCGTATCAGCGGGGAGGACAACGTCGGCGTTTTCGCGCCGATGGCGGGAGGCGCGGGGCTGCTGGTCTGGGTGACGTCGGGCATGGCGCCGTGCGCCTTCACGTTCCCCGAAACCTATAACGCGCGCGCTTTGCTGGCGCTCATCGAGAGTGCCAAGATCACCGTAGCCACGACCGTGCCCGTCATTTTGAACCGCCTGGCGCAGGAAGACCTGGGCGCCTTCGACCTGCGCTCGCTGCGCGCCATCAGAATCGGCACGGCGGCGGCGGACCTGGACGCGGCGCGCCGCTTCGAGCGCCTCACCGGCTCCCGCGTCGTCCTCGCGGCGGGCAGCATGGAAACCCCCGGCTTCGCGCACGCGGACTTTACTGATCCCGCAGCACTCAGGCTCAACGGCAGCATCGGCCCCCCGCACCGGGGATGCCGCTGGCGAATCGAGGATGAAGAGGGAAACGCGCTGCCCCGGGGGAGCGTCGGCCACTTCAAACTCGCGGCCCCTTACGCGTCCTCGGGCTACTGGAAGGACGAGGAAGCGACGCGAACGGTCTGGTCGGAGGGCTGGAACGCGACCGGCGACATCGCGACCATCGACGAGGACGGGCGCTTGCGGTTGCTGGGCCGCAGCAAGGAGGTCATCAACCGCAGCGGGCAGAAGATACTGCCGGCGGAGGTCGAACGCGAGATCGCCAAACACCCCGACGTTTTCGAGTGCGCCGTGGTTGCCGCGCCCGACCCCGAATACGGCGAGGCGCCCTGGGCGTTCATCCAGCCCCATGCGGGCAGAAGCCTCGACCCGAAAGTTCTGGCCGAGGCGCTCAGAACGAGCGGCCTCGCCACCTACAAGATACCGGCGCGGTTCATCGAACTGCCTGAGTTTCCCCGCGTCGCGAGCGACAAGATCGACAAGAAGGCGCTGCTGCAAATGGCGCCTGCGGAATGAGAATGACGAAACCGAATCGATAGGAGAACCTTGACGATGCGACACGGCGAAGACCTGCATGGTGCCAGTTTCGACGGCTTCACGGTTGAAGTGGACGCGGAGCAAGAGCGCGGCGACATCATTCTCGATCGCGGCGAGATGAACACGATCAGCATGGGCCAGCGCGAGGAGCTGCGCGCCGCCTTCGAGAACCTGGACCTCGACGAGCGCGTGCGCGTCATCGTCCTGCGCGCTTTGGGACCCAACTTCTCCTCGGGCGGATTCATCCGCGGCTTCATGGAGGCATCTCCCGAGCACGTCTCGAAGCTGGCGGACAACATCGCCGCGCCCACGCGGTGCGAGAAACCGACCATCGCGGCGAATCGCGGCTACTGCTTCGGCGTGGGCTTCGAGATTTCGCTCGCGTGTGATTTCCGCATAGCGTCGGAGTCTGCGCTCTACGCCCTGCCCGAGCAGCGCCTGGGGCAGATTCCGGGTTCGGGCGGCTCGGCGCGCCTCCAGAAGATGATCGGCATCACGCGGACGAAGCACATCGTCATGCGCTCGAAGCGCATCAGCGGCAGCCAGGCCTATGAGTGGGGGGTCGTCACCGAGGTCGTGCCGGACGAGGAGCTGGAAAAAGCCACCGACGCCCTGGTGGCCGAGCTCTGCCAGTTCGCCCCGCTCGCACAGCGCACGGCCAAGCGCCTGCTCAACGAAACCGAAGACACCTTCCTGTCCCTGGGAATCCAGCTTGAAGGGCATTGCTATTCAAGGCTTCGCCAGTCGGATGATTTCAAAGAGGGCGTGGAAGCCTTTCACGAGAAGCGCAAACCGGATTTCAGGGGGAGTTGAGGGGGGGGGGTCGGGTAGTTTTTTTCAGGGAACCTGCATCACTCTGACACGTGTTTACTCGTTATTCGATCGTCCTTTGATGAATGTCGTCACGATACCGACCAAGGAAGTGCCAACCAGAACACCGGCTACCCAAGGCTGACCGATATATGCGCAAAAGATGGCTCCAAGAATTGCCAGCGCACCGAGCCCGAAGGCCATCCATTGACCACGGCTAATCTCCTTGGCTTGATAATCTAGAAGTTTATTATCCCAGTCATGGCGTTGAGCTTGCTCACGCTCAAAACCCGCCATCATTCTTTCGGCTGAACCCGGTAAAATTTCTTCATATTGGGCATAGAGAGCAGGTGGTGGTAGCGGACCACTGAAAGACGCCGCTTGAATAATGGCGCGCTTGGTATTTTCAGGCAGCTTATCCAGGATCTCTGGTGGGATATCCTGCGCTGACCCTTCTGGCCTTTGTTCGGTGTTTTCAGGAGCGTTATGTGGTTTGGGCTTGTTTTTCTCGTTCATTTCGCTCCGTTTCGAAAGCTTTCCACATATCCGCGCCTATGGCTTCCAGATCATCCTGGAAGGAATGAGGATACGACATGGGCCTGGGTTTGGAAGTAGACGGAAAACCCATCGCCATGATGACAGACCGGAAACCGTGAATGAACCCATTTACCATAAAAGGATATTTGGTTTTCAGGAGATATTTTGTCCTCGGGCGATATTTTGTTTTCATCACATTTCCTCTCCTTGCGCACATGGAAATTTTGCATTGAACACGCATGGTGTCAAGAGAGCGTTAATCTCCTCTCCGATCCCCCTTCGCGCCAGGCTTCCCCTCCGTAGAGTACCTTATGTCACGCCAAGAGATTTGTGCTACACTAAGCCCACATCTCGTACATGAAGTTTCCGGTACGGGCGCCATCCCGAAAGACGGTTGGCCCGCAAGGTTTTCTCAAGACCAAGGGGGGGAGATCGTCATGATAGGTCCCATGCACCATTCCAGCAGAACGGTTTCGGACATCGAAAGGTCCATCGCGTTTTACCGCGACACGCTCGGCTTCGAGGTAGAGGAGGACATCTCCTCAGACGAGGAGGGTATCCAATACGCCTCGACCACGCCCGACAGTAAGCTTCGGATCGTCATGCTCCGGGCGGGAGGCGCGATCGTGGAGCTCATCCAGTTCCTGAAAGCGGAGGGCAAGCCCTACGACAACCCGCCGGCGCTGAACGACGTAGGTAGCAGCCATATCGCCTTCGAGCCCGAAGACCTGGACGCCGCCTATGAGGAGTTGGTCGCCAAGGGCGTGCGGTTCGCCACCCCGCCCCAGGTGACGTGGCGCGGCGACGGGCGCTACTGGCGAGCCGCCATTTTCTACGATCCGGACGGCTTCGAGCTGGCGCTGTTCAAAATCTATGAGGGTGAACCCGCCGAGGCCGTCTCCGGCTGAGTCCGAAACCATATGGAGGGAACGACGCCATGATGATGAGCGATCTGACCTGGATGGAAATCCGCGACCTGATTCCCGAGAACCCCGTCATCATCCAGCCCGTGGGCTCGACCGAGCAGCACGGTCCTCACCTGCCGGTTCAGGTGGACATTTCGAGCGCGTTCGAGGTCGCGAAAGCAGTCGGCGACCGGACGGGTTGCCTCGTCGCCCCACCCCTTCCCTACGGCTACTCGGAGGTGTGGGAGAATTTTCCGGGCACCATCAGCTTCACGGTCGATACGTTCATGGCCTGCGTCGCCGAAATCACCGAAAGCCTCGTGCGCAACGGCTTCAAACGGATTTTCTTCCTGAACGGCCACAATCCCAACCTGCCCCTGCTCCAGACCATGATGTTCAAGCTCATGGACCGCTACGGCAGGGACGGAGACAAACTTATCGTCGCGGGAAGCTACTTCATGGTGGACAAGGAGACGTGCGACGCCATCGGCGAGAACTTCCGCGAGGGCACCCACGCGAACGAATTCGAGACGTCTTTCATGATGCACATCCGCCCGGGCATGGTGCACGTGGATCGCCTGGGAGACTGGGAGTACAAGCCCGAACTCGTTCTCTCCTATATGCACGGGGTGACCTCGGTCGTGCGCCTGCCCGACAGCCGGGTGCACAACGGCGTCTACGGCGACCCGCGCCTGGCCACGCCGGAGAAGGGCCGCCAGTACTTCGAGGCCTGCGTGAACAAGGTGGTCGAGATCATCGAGAACTTCAACCCGGAATACTTCGGGATTCAGGAAGTCTACACGTAAGACGGGCGTGCGGGGTTCTCGAAAAAGTCCTCCAAAATCAGAGAAATTGCGCCATCGGCAAACGCGCTATGGATGCCACTCCTCTTGGAAGGGTTGCTGAAAAACCTCCGGGAAGTGGTATTGGATTGCGCGCACGCTTTTGAAGTTCACTCCCCCCTTGAGGGGGAGTCGATGAGCTGAGGGCGTAAGCCCGAAAGCGAATCGGT
>WTGD01000222.1 GCA_011523725.1 Nitrospinota bacterium | reverse complement strand
GGCGCAGCGCACGGCGGCCTTTTACACGGGCGAGACGGTCGCGCCGGATTGATGCACGCTTTCGACCCGCGCGCGTTGGGGTTCGTTCAACGGGCGCGGATCACGAAGAACTCGTAGCCGTAGAATTCCGAGTAGGCATGCCAGATGTCTATTTCCCTCTGGCACTGGTCCGCCAGCTCCTGTGCGTCCGGCGCGTCGTGGTGACGCTCGCGGAACCTGGTCACGTTGTCTTGCAGTGGCCGGTAGTAGTCGTTCCACCATGCCGACGCGGGGAGCGGGAAGCGCCCGACCGTCTCGTAGCCGCACGCCTCGATGGCTTCCAGGAGCGCGGAGGCGTCGCGGATAGCCGGATACTCCCGGTTCCAGAACGCTGCGCATGCGGCGGGCGGTTCGGGCTTCCGCCAGCACACCTCCGTCAGCGCGACGTGCCCGCCCCGCCGCAGCAACCGGCGCCAGTCGCGCAGGCCCGCTTCGACACCCATGTTGTAGATGGCGCCCTCGCACCAGATCAGATCGAAGGAACCGTCGGCGAAGTCGAGTCGGCGCATGTCCGCCACGCGGGCTTCCAGTCGATCCGCGATGCCCAGTTCATGCGCCTTGGCGTTCAGCGCGTCGATGAACGGGGGGTGGATGTCGACGGCGACGATGTGCGCCGGCGAACTGTCCGCCAGAACCAGTGTCTGGGCGCCGGTCCCGCAGCCGACGTCGAGCACGCGGGTCCGCGGCCCGACATCCGGGACGAGCCCGAGGGCCGCTCGCGTGCTCGCTGCTGTTCCCGGCCCCTGCCGGGGCAGCCCGCTGAACAGTTCGTAGAGCAGCGAGGTGGCTCGATCCGGCGGCATGAAGGCTCCTGTCGATGATCTACGAGACGGGCCGACGCCCCCGCCGGGAGACGAAATCCGGTAAAGGCCAACCGGGCCGGCCCCGTAGAGAGTATAAGGCTTTCTGTATCGGTGAAAGAGTGTGTGCGGGCCGGCGTTCCTCCGTTCATCCAAAGGGGCCGTCTGCGGCCGATGGGGCGGCGCGAACACCGCCGCCGCCTTCCTGCAGCATTTCGCAGACGAGACGCCCTGGGTGCACCTCGACATCGCGGGGCCCTCCCACACCTCAAAGGCCGAACCCTACCGCCCCGAGGGCGGCACCGGCGTTGGCGTGCGGATTCTCGCGGAACTGGCGATGGCCTGGAAGCGACTCACGCCCCAGGAGGGCAAGGCCTACGGGTGTTAGGGGGGTAGCGTGGCGCTTGATTCACGACGCCCATGTGCCAGATTTGAAAGTAGAGCGAACCTGACACTTTGCCTGCGTATGCAGGTTTCTAGGTAGGTCATTCCGTTTCTGTCTTTTCATAAAAGCTTGCGGAATTCATCAACGCTCAGACCGGAAGCCCTGACGATCGCACCCATTGTGACCGCGTTGACCGGGTTGTTCCTCGGGATCGTTAATACGCGTACGCCATCTGTCATTATAATGTGCTTGCCTTGACGAAGAATACGGAAGCCGGCTTTTTCCAGGGCACGCACCGCATGTAGGTGGTTGACTCCTGGGATCTTCGGCACGGCTAGACGGCCACTTCGATTTCCCGTATATCTCCGCCCTCCAGGAGATCCTCTACAGCGCTGAGGTATTCCCTGGCAGCTATCTCAATGTTGGAGATCGCCTCCGCCTCCGTTTCACCCTGCGAGCAGCAACCCGGCAGGCCGGGGACCCATACGCTATAACCTTCCTCAGAGTGGTGAAGAACGATTTTGTATTTCATATTGCGCGTCTCCTTACCCCAAGATTTCTGACCATCAGGTATTCTATGTTTCTTGGTCCGGTTTTTCAACGATGGTTTCAAGAAGCCGAAGACCAGATATGACAAAAGCAACAATTTACTTTGCTGCTACTCCACAACAAACGCCTTCGAGACGGGGCGGCTGGTGTCGTTCCAGCCGGGGATGATGAACGAGGAAGGCCCGGGCAGGCCGCCGGCTACCAGGAGGGTGACGTCCCCGGGCTCTCTGATCATGGGCGCCATGCACGCATCGTCGTCGTGATCCACCCACGCGGGCCATTCGCTCTTTTCTTTCCCCCGGTAGCGACCACCGCGCTTGAGTAGTCCCACGGGGAGTTGGGCGCGCTCTGCGATGCCTTTTTTCGCATCCTCGCGGCTGTATCCGTGGTCGGCGAGAAGCTGCGCGTGCTCAGGCCCCATGATGACGGTGAGTCCCACGCGCGAGTAGGCGTGGCGCGTACCCATGGTGGAGATGGTGCTCGCAATCGTGGTGAGCACGCCGTCTGGGTGATCGCTCGAATCATCGAGCGCGACGCGCGGACCCTCTCCCGCGCAGGCGGTGACGACGTTTTCATCCCTCCCGAATCCACGCTCCTCGGCGAGTGAGGCCCAGGGGCTGATTTCCTCGTTCTCGCGCAGGCAGTAGGTGAACTTGCTGGGGCTTCCGAAGGTACTCATGTCCACCACGCCGGGAATCCCTCCGCCCAGGTTCAGGAGCATGAGCCTGAGCGCGCGGCCGATGGTCGCGTTGGCCCGAAAGCCCGGCCCCAGGCAGCCCGTACCGCCGTGTACGCCGATCTCGCGCGGATAGGGGCCGTTCATGACGATGAGCGGGCCTGCCGGGTTCATCGTCGCCTGGATGCCGTTCATGTTGAAGCGTGCGTCCAGGATGCACGAGAGCGCGCACAAAAGCGCCGGGAAGTATTCGGGCCGACAGCCCGCCATGACGGCGTGGAGTGCTGCGGCCTCCACCGTCGCGGGATGGTTCGCGGGCGGCACGTGGCCGATGAGCGCATCTGGCGCGTGGCCGGCGAGCATGTCCGCCAGGCGTTCTTCGGTCGGGACCACGACGGGCAGGCCGTCGGACCAGGGCTGCGCGAAGAAATGCTCGACCGGGTCGGGAGCGTCCGTCATTCGCTTAAGCCTATGCTCTTTCGGCGATGGCGCGGGCGCGCGCGAGCACGTTATCCGCGTGCTTGACCATGGCGATGTCGATCATCTTCCCCTGGAAGGAGACGGCGCCCAGCCCTTGCGCCTCGCCCTCGCGGTAGGCTTCCGCCATCTCGGTGTAGTAGGAGATTTCCTCCTCGCTCGGGGAATAGACCTCGTTGAAGATCGGCACCTGCCTGGGATGGATGGCCGCCTTGCCGGTGTAGCCGAGTTTTTTGGCGAACTCCGCGTCCGCGCGGCATCCGTCGTCGTCCTGTAAGCGCATGTAGACGCCGTCGGTGGGGTGGGGCAGGCGCGCGGCCCGCGCCTCGACGAGCACCTTGCTGCGCGTGTAGAGGAGCGTCGTCCCGTCTTCGGTCCAGGTGGCCCCCAGGCTGCGGCAGAGGTCCGCATCCTCCGCACTCCCGAGGTTCACGCCCACCACGCGGTCCGCCGCCTTGCAGATGTCGTAGCAG
>WTGD01000412.1 GCA_011523725.1 Nitrospinota bacterium | reverse complement strand
ACAAACCGCTCGGCCTCTTCGACTCCCCCTCAAGGGGGGAGTGAAATTCGGTGCGCTCCCTCTGTGGGACTTTTTCAACAGCCCCTTGACAGGGGGGCATGAAAAAGCAAAGCCCCTCTACCCGGCGGGGGCGCATCGCCTTTTTATACCCCCCTGACAAGGGGGGGGTAGGAGGGGTTGCCTTTACCCTCTCAGGGACTTTTTCAACGACCCCCTCAAGGGGGGGAGTAGGGGCGTCGAACTTCCCCCTTCGGGAAGTTCGACTGTGCCCGCCCTGCCCCCTGTGGTTGTCTCTTGTAAAACAGAGGCTTCGGACAGGCACGGGGGCCTGTCCCTACAAAACCATCACACGCCGCGCGCCCCTAGAACTTTCTGAGCGGCGTCGCCTCCCGGCCGAAGAGCGTTTTTCTGGCGACGTTCCAGATTTCGAAGTGGGTCTTCCGCAAGACTTCGGGCGAATCCGCCAGCCAGCGGACGAGCGCGCCGGGGCCGGAGAATCGCGTGCAGCCGCCGGCCAGGCCGGAAGCTCCCGCCAGCAGGGCGTCGACCCGCTCGGCGATGCGGTTCAGTTCCTCATCCGTCCCGCCCGCCATATAGAAAGAACCGAGGTAGGGATACGGCTCGAAGAGGCCCAGACGTTCGGGGTCCGAATCTCCCGGCCGCATCTCCATCACGTCGCGCAAGAGGGGCGCGCCCGCGTAATCGACATGCAGCTTTATTTTCAAGGACGAATAATCGAAATGCTCGCCCGAGGCGACCCGGCCATGATAGAGCGATTCCCCGTAGAGGAGTTTCGCCCCCTCGGCCATGGAGATTCTCGTCTCCTGTAAGTAGATGGAACCGGCATAGGGGATGACGGGGTCGGGCAGGAGTTCGAGGCCGCTACCCTCATTCATCTCGACCTTCGTCGTCGACGCCACCGGCTCGCCCAGGCTCTTGTAGACCTTGGTCGCCCCCTGCGTCGTCCACAGGACGCGCGCGCCTTCATCGAGCGCGATTTCAAGTTCCAGAACGTCGCCGCCCACGTGCCCGCCCGTGGGGTTGATGAGCGTCAGGTGGGCCGGAAATTCCCCCTCGGGATAGTTGGGGCGCATCACCTGAAGCGGCACGCGGAAGTACGAATCCGCGAGATAGGTCCGGTTCCCTGAACGCGCAAAGCGCGCAAGGGCGACGCCGTGGCGTCCCACGCGGGAGGGCGCGGCGGCGCCGGCGAGCGGCATCAGGCCTCCACGAAGAGGAGTTCGCGCTCGATCCAGCCGATCACCTCATCCAGGCCCTTCTCGGCCTTCAGGTTCGTGAACAGGAACGGGCGCTCGCCCCGCATCTTGCGGGCGTCGCGTTCCATCACTTCCAGGCTCGCGCCCACGAGAGGGGCGAGGTCTATCTTGTTGATCAGCAGGAGTTCTGAGCGCGTGATGCCGGGGCCGCCCTTACGGGGAATCTTGTCCCCCGCCGACACGTCGATGACGTAGATAGACGCGTCCACGAGTTCGGGGCTGAAGGTGGCGGCGAGGTTGTCGCCCCCGCTTTCCACGAAAATGATGTCCAAGGGATGGAAATCGCGCGCGAGCAACTCCATGGCCTCGCGGTTGAGCGAAATGTCCTCGCGGATCGCCGTATGGGGACACCCGCCCGTCTCCACGCCCGATATTCGCTCGGGCGCGAGCGCGCCGCTCCGCGTCAGGAACTCCGCGTCCTCTTTCGTGTAGATGTCGTTCGTCACCACGGCGATGGCGTACTTATCGCGCATCCGCTTGCACAGCCTGTCCACCAGGGCGGTCTTGCCCGAGCCGACCGGCCCGCCCACGCCTATCTTTACGGGCGCCTTATCCATCATCGTCCTCCTCGTCAAGAAACGAACAAACGCGTGTGAAGCCTCCGGTGTGTCATGGCCCTTATCTCGTGCCCCGGCCCCCAGGAATGCGCGTCCTCCAGGGAAAGCGCCGCCGCGGTCTCGACCGCCTCGCGCACCGCGCCCTCCAGATTCGAGATGACGCGCTGGCCCTCGGTCTGGCCGAGCGGAACCAGCCGCACGGCGGCGGAGACCAGTCCGGAGACGACGCCGTAACAAAGCGATTCGAGGCCCTCTTCACAAGCGAGGCTTAAGGATTCGGCGACGCAGCCGAGCGCTACCGGGTAGTGGCCCGAAGTCCGCTCCCGCCTCGCCTCTTCCTCCAGTTCATCGAGAAACGTATCATCGATGAATCCCCGCGCGGAGCGCAGGAACTGACGGCCCACGCTCCGGCTCGCGTCGCGCAGCGATTTCACGGGCCGCGCGGCGTCGTAGGCGGCGTCGAGCGCCATCACGCGGGGGAGATCGTCCAATTGTTTCGCCAGATAAGCCTCGCGCAGATAGACGCCGTCCAGCGTCGCGGCGCCGTGGCGCAGGACGGAGGCGATGAATTCTTCAAGCTCTCCGGCGGACGCGATGGCCCCTTCCGCCACATAGGTCTCCAGCCCGTAGGAATGGGCGAAGGCGCCGCGCGGGAACGCGGAATCGGAAATCTGCAGGAGCCGGTAGGCGCTCATCTTCTAGTGGTGGTGCGAGTGAAAGGCGCCGAAATCGTGCGTGAATGGCTCTTTCGCCTTCTCGCACCGGACGCCCATCTTGACGAAATACGCCTCCAGCACGGAGTCATAGGGCGTGAGGACGCGGCCTTCCTGAACGCAGATCGGCGCGTGGCGGTTTCCCACCTGGTAGCAGAGGCGGCCCATCTCTGTCTCCGATTCGGCGTGGAGGACGAGCACGTCTTCGGGGATCGCGGCGACCACCACCACGCGCTCCTCATCCTCGAAGAGGATGTCGTTCTCCTTGAGAGGCTGCCCGGTGGGCAGTTTCACGCCGAGTTCGGTGCCGGAATCAGAGCACACCCGCTGGCGGCTCCTGAGCCTGTCCTCCCAGCCCAGGGCCACGCGCTCGACGCGCCTCGTTTCATCGGCGCGGAGACCGCCCCGTATCTCTTCGACGAGGATCATCGCCGCCTCCTAGAAAAGGAAATACCGCTGCGCCATGGGAAGCGCCTCGGCGGGCTCACACGTGAGCGTCTCCCCGTCCGCCTTGACGACGTAGGTTTCCGGGTCCACCTCTATCTTCGGCAGGGCGTCGTTCAGCCGCATGTCCTTCTTGTCGATCCCGCGGCAGTTCGAGACGGGCGCGACGATCTTGGCGAGGCCGAGCGCTTCGCCAATCCCCTCTTCCGCCGCCGCCCCCGAGACGAAGGCGTAGGAAGTCGAGCCGACCGCCTTGCCCATCGAGCCGAACATGGGCCGGCCCAGAACGGGCTGGGGCGTGGGGATGGAGGCGTTGGGGTCGCCCATCGCCGCATGGGCGATGAAGCCGCCCTTCACGACGACTTCGGGCTTCACGCCGAAAAAGGCGGGCTTCCAGAGCACGAGATCCGCCATCT
>WTGD01000155.1 GCA_011523725.1 Nitrospinota bacterium | reverse complement strand
GTGTAAGCTGGCGGGCGGCCCTGATTGCAATCGTAATCGTCGTCTCCGCGTTTTATCTGATTCCACCGGAGGAGCGCATCAACCTCGGGCTTGATTTGCAGGGCGGGATCCATCTGGTCCTCGAGGTGCAGTCCGAAAAAGCGGTGGAATCGAAGATGAGCCGCTACTTCACGGAGCTTAGAAACCGCCTTTCGATAGACGACATACGCACCCGTACCTACAAGCGCGACGGGCTGAGGCTGACCGTGACCCTTCATCGCCCCGGTGACAGGGGGCGTTTCCTCTCGATGATGCAGAACTACCCCGACCTCACCCTGGAGCGGGAAGAAGGCACGCCGCCGACGTTCGCATATTTCCTCTCATCGCAACAGGTGGAACGCACGAAAGAGCAGGCCATCGTACAGGCGCTGGAGACGATTCGGAACCGTATCGATCAGTTCGGCGTGCGTGAACCCACGCTCCAGCGCCAGGGAGAGCGGCGGATCATCATCCAGCTTCCGGGCGTGGAAGACCCTTCCCGGGCGAAGTCTTTGATCGGTAAAACGGCGCTCCTGGAGTTCAAGATGGTGGACAACCAGGCCAATGTCGCCAGCGCGCTGGAACGGGGCCGCGCGCCCGAGGGGCTCCAGCTTTTGTATGAAGTATCGAGAGACAGTCAGACGGGCGAGGTGCTCGAGCGTACCCCCTTGCTGGTGAAAAGAGAAGCCGCCCTCACCGGGGATAATCTGACCGATGCGCGCGTGGAAATCGGCGACCGCTTCAACCAGTCCTACGTGGCCATTGCGTTTGATTCCGTGGGGGGGGATGCGTTCGACCGTCTTACGGCGGCCAACGTGGGCAGGCGCCTCGCCATCGTGCTCGACGGCGTCATTTACAGCGCACCCGTCATTCAGGAGCGAATCAGCCAGGGCAGGGCGCAGATAACGGGGAGTTTCACGCTCGAAGAAGCGACGGATCTGGCGATTGCCCTGAGAGCGGGCGCGCTCCCCGCTCCGGTGGAGGTTTTAGAAGAAAGAAACGTCGGCCCATCACTCGGGGCCGATTCCGTCCGTCAGGGCCTCATCAGCATCATCGTAGGATTCGTTCTCGTTCTGATGTTCATGGGGATCTATTACAAGTTGAGCGGCGCGGTGGCGATCATGGCGCTTTTGTTCAACCTGTTGATACTCATGGGCGCGCTCGGCTTCTTCGGCGCCACCCTGACCCTGCCGGGCATCGCGGGTATCGTGCTCACGGTCGGTATGGCGGTCGACGCCAACGTCTTGATTTTCGAGCGCATCCGGGAAGAGTTGCGGTTGGGGAAAACCATTCGCTCGGCCATCGATTCGGGTTACGGCAAGGCTTTTCTCACCATACTTGACGCGAACGTCACGACGCTCATCGCCGCGTTGGTTCTTCTGCAATTCGGGACGGGACCCATCAAGGGATTCGCCGTCACCTTGAGCATCGGCATCGTGGCGAGCATGTTCACCGCGATTTTCGTCACCCGATTCGTTTATGACTTCTTCCTGTACCGAACCGACGTGAGGAGTTTGAGCATCTAATGGAAATTATCCGGCCAGACGCATCGTTCGACATCATCGGCAAGATCAAGCTCTTCGTCGGCGTCTCCACCGCGTTCGTCGTTCTGTCCCTTCTTTTGCTGATGACCAAGGGGATCAACTACGGCATCGATTTCACCGGCGGTACGCTGGTGCAGGTGCAATTCAAGGAAGCCAAGCCGATTGGAGATATTCGAAGCGCTATCGGCGGACTTTCTCTGGGTGATACGGTCATCCAGAATTTCGGCTCCGAGGGGGAGTTCCTGATTCGCGTGGAGAAAAGCTCGGGCGACATCAAGGGCGTCGAATCCGTCGTGAAAGGCGCGCTCGTCAAGAAATTCGGCAAAGACGCGTTCGAGATGCGCAGAACCGAAATGGTGGGTCCCAAGGTAGGCGCGGACCTGCGCCAGAAGGCGCTCAGCAGCATGCTCTTCGCCCTCATCGGCATCCTGATCTACATCAGCTTCCGCTTCCAGTTTCGCCAGGCCATCGCCTCGGTCGTGGCGCTTTTGCACGACGTCATCATCACGCTCGGCGTCTTTTCCTTGTCCGGCAAGGAGTTCACGCTCCCGATCGTGGCCGCCGTTTTGACGATCATCGGTTATTCGCTGAACGACACCATCGTCGTGTTCGACCGCATTCGCGAGAATACGCGCGCTTCGAGGCGGGCGGAGTTCTCGGGACTCGTGAACAAATCCATCAACCAGACGCTTTCACGCACGCTGCTGACTTCGGGCACCACGCTGGTCGCCGTGCTGGCGTTCCTCATCCTGGGGGGCGACATCATCTCCGACGTGGCGTTCGCCCTCGCAGTGGGCATCGCGGCCGGTACGTACTCCTCCATCTACGTGGCGAGTCCCATCCTGCTGGCATGGCCGGAGACGGCGCGCCGCGGCTCCGGACGCAAGAGAAGTTCCGCCGCCAAAGCCTGACACACCTTGGGACAGGGCAGGGAGGTACGGCCCGGAAAGAGTATTTCTCCATCCACGCCCGGATCATGAAATCCTCGTGCAGTCTTAAGCTTTCAGTCTTGAAATTTTATTGAGATTCGCGTTGCGCGCGCACCCGCAGCCGCAAGGCGTTCAGGCGAATGAACCCTTCCGCGTCTTTTTGGGAATACACGGCGTCTTCCTCGAAGGTGGCGAGGTCGGAACGGTAGAGGGTCAGGTTCTCGGGCGCTTTTCTGCCCACGACGATGCAAGAGCCCTTATAGAGTTTCACCCTGGCTGAGCCGCAGACCGATTCCGCGGCGCCGTCGATGGCGGATTGCAGGAATTCCCGCTCGGGTGCGAACCAGAAGCCGTTGTAGACGAGTTGCGCGTATTTGGGGATCAGGGAATCGCGCAGTTGCATGACTTCCCGGTCCATCGTGAGGGATTCCACGGCCCGGCGCGCCGCGTGCAGCACCGTGCCCGCCGGCGTCTCGTAGACGCCCCTGCTCTTCATGCCCACGAAGCGGTTTTCCACCAGATCGACCCGGCCCACGCCGTGCGCACCCGCCAGGGCGTTTAATTGCTCCATCATGGCGACCGGCGAGAGGGCCTCCCCGTTCAGGGCCACGGGGTTGCCCTTCTCGAACTCGATTTCGACGTATTCGGGCGCGTCGGGCGCTTTTTCGGGCGATACGCTCAGGACGTACATGTCCTCGGGCGGCTCCGCCCAGGGGTCTTCCAGAACGCCGCCCTCGAAGCTGATGTGCAGTAGGTTCCTGTCCATCGAATAGGGCTTTTCCGCCGTCACGGGTATCGGGATGCCGTGCCTTTCCGCGTAGGCGATGAGGTGGGAGCGCCCTCCGAAGTCCCAGTCGCGCCAAGGCGCGATGATGGTGACGTCCGGGTCGATAGAGGCGTACGTCAGCTCGAAACGCACC
>WTGD01000325.1 GCA_011523725.1 Nitrospinota bacterium | reverse complement strand
GACAAAATGTCAATCCGGCGTCCGGATAAACACCGTAAAAGCCCTGAACAACGCCGATAACGCGAAATGCCCCCGCAACTCCCCGCAAATCCCCGCATTTGCCGTCACCGCGGGAGCCACGGGCCGTGGGAGAATTCCCCCGCGCTTGGGTGCCCGGGCGTCATCTCCCAGGAAAATAAATTGTCGGAAATTTACGGAATAACCCCGTGAATTTATCGATATTTATCGAAATATCTAGAATGCAAAAATTAGGGGTTGCATAGTTATGTATATAAGCCCCCCAAAAAACCTTCCAAAATAGCAAATGGATTTCTCATTCAACACAGGCCTATGAATTGACTCTCCCCTCACCGGCTGGCTCCATCAGCCGAATCACGCAATCAGGACTTTTTCAACAGCCCTCACTATCCGGGAGAATATGGATTCTGACGAGTCGGGCTATTCACCGGATTCGGATACCCCCTCGAATACCTTGGCGCTCTCCTTTGCAATCAGGTCCAGGCAACCCGCCTTGGTCTCCATGAAGGCCTGGGTAGTCAGCATCGTCCGCGCCCGCGGCCTCGGCAGAGGCACTTTGAGCTCCCGGATAATCCTGCCCGGCTGTACCCCCATGATGAAGATTCGATCCGCCATCAGAATCGCTTCGTCCACATCGTGGGTGATGAAGAGCATGCTCATCTGATGCTCCTCCCAGAGCTTGAGCAGCCATTCCTGCATGAGGAGACGGGTCTGGGCGTCGAGCGCCGCGAAAGGCTCGTCCATGAGGAGGATCTCCGGATTGTTGATGAGAACACGCGCGATGGAGACGCGCTGCCGCATCCCTCCCGAGAGTTCGTCCGGGTAGTGGCGCTCAAAACCCGTGAGTCCCACGCGCTTCACGAATTCGTGCGCGCGGGGGAGGTATTCCCTCCTGGGCACTCCCCGGACCTTGAGCGCGAAGGCGATGTTGTCTTCCACGGTAAGCCAGTGAAACAGGAAGTGTTCCTGAAAAACGACGCCGCGCTCGGGGCCTGGTTTCGTGATGGGGCGTCCTTCGATCAGCGCCTCGCCTTCGGTGGGCAGGATGAAGCCCGCGATGATGTTCAAGATGGTGGTCTTGCCGCACCCGCTCGGACCCAGGAGGGCGACAGTCTCCCGGTCTTCGATGCCGAAGGAAACATCCTTCAAGGCCACCGTCTCCCGCTCCTGTCTGGGGTCTTCGAAGATTTTGGTGACTCTTTCGAGCCGGACTTTTTCCGTCATCTGGGGAAGATTCCCAACCGAGCGTCTTCAGGTGTCCCGTGACGCGCTGCAAAAATGTAGATTTCGGTTACGCGCACCCATTCTCGCTCCCCGCCTTTTCCGGGCAAAAGCCTCTTTTTCTTCCGCATCACACCACCCTGTAGTGGACGAACATGCGGCGGGAGAGGGCGTGAACGGAGCGGTCCAGGCAGAAGCCCATCAAGCTCAAGGTGACGAATGCGACGAACATCCGCTCCGTCCTGGTATAGACCTGGGCGTCCCAGATCATGAAGCCGACCCCCGATTTCGCGGCGAGCATCTCCGCCGCCACGATGGTCATGAAGGCGTTGCTGAGGGCCAATTGCAAGCCGGTGACCATGTAGGGAACCGTCTCGGGGACGACGACCCGCAAAAGCACCTGGGGCCCGGTGGCGCCGAGGCTCCGGGCGGCCCGGATGGCGCCCTCCCGCACCGAGGCGGCCCCCGCCATGGTGTTCACCACCACGATGAAGACCGCCGTGTAGAAGATGAGGACGATTTTCGATTCTTCGCCGAAGCCGAACCAGATGATGAACAGCGTGACCAGGGTAACGGGCGGGACGAATCGGAAGTATTCCAGAACCGGCAGGGCGAGCGCCCGCACCCAGGGGAGCCGTCCCATGACGACGCCGAGAAATGAACCGACGACGGCCCCGAGCGCCCACCCCGAGAGAACGCGGAACAGGCTCATCACGATATTCCAGGGCAACTCGCCGGTGCGCGTGATTTCGACGGCTTTCCGCATGGTGGCCAGGGGGGAAGGCAGGAAAATCGGGGGAAACACAAAGGTAAAACCCCACCAGGCCACCAGGAAGATGGCCACGGAAAGGGTATAAATCGCGATGGTTCCCCCGATCCTCAAACCTTCCATTCCCCCTTTCGCCCGCTTCGCTCTAGTACGGGAAACCTTTCACCCTGGAGGCGTCCACCGCCCGGAGGAAGCTCGGATCGATGATCTTCTTCCAGTCCGGAATCTTCTTCATGTGGCCCAGCTTCTTCTTGAAGGCGGAAACCTCCTGAAGGGTATCGAAGTAACTCTTGTCGAGCCAGATTTTCAGTTTGTAGTCGTTCAGCGCCGCCTTGGCGTCCGCCGCGCTGGAGCGGGTGACCTTCTGGAACGAGGCCGCCGCCGCTGCGGGATCCGCGTTGGCCATATCCGTCGCCTCGATCAGAGCCCGCAGGAAGCGCTTGAGCGTCTTGGGTTTCTCCCTGGCGAACCCCCGGCGGACCGTCAAGTGGAAGTTGGGCTCGTAATCACTGGCCTTACTCGCCGCCAGGATGTGGAGGGCATCCCCCTTAAGAGCCATCACCTTGCGCGGCCAGGGTTCCCAGAACCACATGGCCTCCACGGCGCCCTTCACCATGGTCGGGGCGGCTTCTGGCGGAGGGAGGTTGACGTGATCGAGCTTCTTGTAATCGATGCCCCTGTTTCCGAGGAACTTGATGAAACCGAACTCTCCGCCGGTTCCACCCATCCAGGTCACTTTCTTTCCGATGAGATCCTTGGGGCTCTTGATCGACTTTTTGGCCACCAACTTCATGCTCTCGTTGCCCTGCGCCGTCGCGGCCACGATGATGGCGTCGATCCCCTTGGCGATGTTGGAGATGGTGGGCGGGTCGCTCTGAAAGGAAATGTCCAACTGGCCGCTGCCGATGGCCCGCAGGCCAACCAAAGCGGTGTGGCCCATGGTGTTGGTGGTCTTGAGTCCGTGCTTCTTGAAAATACCCTTGTCCTCGGCCAGCCAGTAAGGGATTCCCAACGAAGTGGGCTCCGTTGAAAAGCGAACCGCCCCGTCGTCGGCCGCCCCCGCCGGCCCGAGACCGGCCGCAAGGAAGAGCGCCAAGGCGGCAATTCCGACGATTTCCCGTATCCAGCTTCTTTCACGCATCATAGGTCATCCTCCTCTTTTCACTGGGTGAAGTTACATGAGGCAACGCATCGCGATTAAAACCCGGCGCATCCGTTTGCGCCGTAGCTGGAGATAAGCGGAATCGAGCGCCCGGTGCTGACTCGTGAGCGAAGTACGAGAGGGTTTCGAAAGGAAATCATTCTCAGCCCTTTCACCCAGACCTACGGTTTTCCGGTTCACACCACCCGATAGTGGGAGAGGAACCGATAGGCCAGGGACCGGAACACCCGATCGCTGGTAAGTC
>WTGD01000413.1 GCA_011523725.1 Nitrospinota bacterium | reverse complement strand
TCCATACGGTCCAGAGGGTCTATTTCGACAATCAGGGAGAAGCCCGTAGTGGGCCGTTCACGGGAACGGCCCTTGCCAAATAAACGGGGCGCTTCACTAAGCGCCCCTGCAAAACTGTCGTGTCTCCCGTAGGGATAACCCCCCGCGGTTGTCCTTTTTCAGGAGCCTCGGACAGGCACGGGGGCCTGTCCCTGCGAGTCTACATCAACAAAGAAAAGGGGACTGGGAAAACGCCCTCACATCTCCCCGCCGCGATCGGTCAGTCCGCGCAACAGGGCCGAGCGGGAGAGCACGCCGACCATCGCGCCCGTCTCATCCACCACGCGCAGTGGGGATTCGCTCTCCATGGACACGGGCAGCGCGTCCTGCAGCACGGCGTCGCGCGAGATGGTCGGGCCGGCCGCCGCCTCGTCGGGCGGCCACATGACGTCGCCCGTCTTCAGTATGCGCCCGCGTTTCACCTCGCGCACGAACTCGCGCACGTAGTCGGTAGCCGGACGGAGCAGGATCTCGTTCGGCTTTCCTATCTGGTCGATCACGCCGTCTTTCAGGATGGCGACGTGGTCGCCCAGGTGGAGCGCCTCGTCCAGATCGTGGGTGATGAACACGATGGTCTTCTTGAGGTCGCGCTGGAGCGCGATGAGGTGTTCCTGCATCTGCTTGCGGATGAGCGGATCCAGCGCGCTGAAGGGCTCGTCCATGAGCAGGATTTCGGGGTCCGTGCACAACGCGCGCGCCAGCCCCACCCGCTGCTGCATGCCGCCCGAGAGCTGGGCCGGGTAGGCGTTCTCGTAACCGGTGAGTTCCACGTCCTCTATCCACGCCATCGCGCGCCGGCGGCGTTCCTCGGGATCCACCCCCTGGACCTCCAGGCCGTAGCCCACGTTCTCCAAGACCGTCATGTGCGGGAAGAGTGCGAAACGCTGAAAGACCATGCTCACGGCGCCCCGGCGGAACGCGAGCAGCTCCTCGGGTGAGAATTCGAGCACGTCGCGCCCATCAACCAGAACCTGACCCGTTGTCGGGTCAATGAGCCGGTTGATGTGGCGGATCAAGGTCGATTTCCCGGAACCCGAAAGGCCCATGACCACGAATATCTCGCCGCGTTCGACGGAGAGGCTCACGTCCTTGAGGCCCAGCGTGCAGCCGGTCTCGACCAGCACGTCGTTCTTCTCTACGCCATCGCGGGCCAAGTCGAGCGCGGCCTCCTGCTCGCGGCCCTCGCCGAATATCTTGTAGACGTTTCGTATTTCGATGAGCGCCATCGGCTCAGCCCCTCCCATCCGTGCGGATGAAGCGCCCGCCGTAGGCCTGGGTGACGCGGTCCATGACGATGGCGAGCAGCACGATGGCCACGCCGGCCTCGAGCGCGCGCCCGACGTTCAGTTGCTGGAGGCCGATGAGCACCTCGGTGCCGAGCCCGCGGGTTCCGATCATCGAGGCGATGACGACCATCGAGAGCGCCATCATCGTGGTCTGGTTCACGCCCTGCATGATGTTCGGCAGCGCCATCGGTATCTGCACCCGAAGGAGCTTCTGCCTCCTGCTTGCGCCCATGGCGTCGGACGCCTCGACGATGTCTTCATCCACGAGGCGGATGCCTAAGTCGGTCAGGCGGATCACGGGCGGTATGGCGTAGATCACCGTGGCGAAGACGGCGGGCACCGCGCCCAGGCCGAAGAGCATGATCGCCGGTATGAGATAGACGAAGCTCGGCATCGTCTGCATCAGGTCCAGCGCGGGCAGCACCATGTCGCGCATCCGGTCGTTCCTCGATATCGCGATGCCGACCGGAACGCCCAAGCCGATGCAGATGACGGTGGAGACGAACATCACCGAGAGGGTCATCATCGACAGATCCCACAACCTGGGATCGACGAGGCCGATGAAGAATACGCACGCGGCTACGAGCGCGGTCAGGCCCCACTTGCGTCCACCCGCGAAGTAGGTGAGCACGGTCACGCCCACGAAGACGACGAGCCAGGGCAGATCGCGCAAAAAGCGCTCGAGACCGACCAGCAGAACAAGAACGGCGTCCGAGGCGGTCTCGAAGATGACCCCGTATTCGGAGACCAGCCATTCGACGAAATCGTTGGTCCACTTGTTGAGCGGCAGATTCAGGCCCTTGGGCCACTCGACGGCCCACTCGGGGAACAATCCGCGGAAAAACTTCATCATCGGCGGACCTCCCCGGGACCAGGCGCTGCTTCACGAGAAAAAAACATCGCGCAGGCGCGAATCAAGCCGATTTGAGCGCCGCCTCGACCTTCTTCGCTACATCGGCCGGAACCCATTTCTTCCAGACCTTGTTGGTCTTCAGGAAATGGATGGCCGTGGTCTTCGCGTCACCGCTGGCTTCTTTCTCTAGATAGGCCAGCGCCTTCGAAACCACTTCCGAGGGGAGCGTGTATTTCTCGATGAAAGCGACGATCTTCGGATACTTGGCCGCGAACTCCGTCGTGACCGATTTGGGCAACTCCATCGTCCGGTAGGCTGTCGCCTTCTTCGGGTTGCCCAGGGCCTCCATTCCGCCCTTCTTGAGCGCGTCCATGTGCTTCACCACAACATTCCAGTCGGCCTCGTTCCACGCAGGCTCTTCGAGCTGGACGAGGTCGAGCTGGCCCAGGAGCGGCGTCGGCGCCCAGTAGTAGGCGAGCACCGGCTTTTTCTTGAGATACGCGCCCTTGATGGCCGCCGCGAGCGCCCCGCCGGAGCCGGGCCGGAAGTTGGTGAAGTGCTCCTCCAGCCCGTAGGCGCGCAGCTTCACCGTGTTGATGACCTCGCACGACCAGCCGGGGATGCAGTTCACGAAACGGCCCTTGGAGGGTTCTTCGGGATCCTTGAAGAGGTGCTTATACTTGGGCAGGTCGAAGACCGATTTCAGGCCCGGGTTCGCCTTCTGGACGAAACGCGGGATGAACCAGCCCTGTATGCTGTCGGGCGTGTTGACCCCAACCTGCTTTACCTTGCCGCTCTTCATGGCAGGGTCATACTGCGCCTTCACGTTGTCGTACCAAAGCTCCATGATCAGGTCGTTCTTCCCTTCGTAGTGGGCCGTCATGATCGGCAGCGTGCCGCCGTAGATGAGCCGCACCCGGCATCCGTAGCCGTGCTCCAGGATGAAGGCGACCACCTGATCGTGAAAGTTGGCGCTGTCCCAGTTCAGGTCGCCGATGCGGACCCGGCAGGCGGCGTCCGCCCTGGTGGGCAGGGCTACGAGAGCCGACGCCCCGATGGCGACAGTCAAAATGAAGATAAGCAGAATTCTTGATTTCATGGTTGGCCCCCTCTTCTCGTTGCGCGTTCGGTCGATTCGAAAATGTGCCGGGGCCTCCTCGCAAGAGGGGTCCAGCCCCCTCCCAAGACCCCGCGGGTTTGCATGAAGGTCGATTGTGCGGCGGCCTCGCTCCGCCGGGTATTGTTCCGAGGCTTCAAAGTGTAAAGCACGGCGGCGGGAAAACGCAAACTGCCCGCTTTCCGGGCCGGCTGCCGACATCGGGGAGGCTCCGCAACTCCTCGTCCAGAAACTTCTCGCCCCGAATTTGTCGATCATGCTAACATCGCTCAGGAACCTTATCCAGAAAAAAGCGAGGCGCTCATGCCCGAGTCGAGATACGACCCCCATCGCGGCGAATGGACGCTCATCGCGCCGGAGAGGCGCGCGCGGCCGCATCCGGCGCATTATGCGAACGCCACGCCCGTCGAAGCAGACCCGGCCTGCCCCTTTTGTCCCGGCAACGAGCACATGACGCCGCCAGAAGTCGCCGCATTAAGAGACGAGGGCGAGGAGAACACGCCCGGCTGGCGCGCGCGCTGCGTCACGAACAAATACCCGGCTATCGGGAGCGGGGAAATCAAACGCGAGGGAGAGGGCGTGTTCACCACCCTCAAGGGCGGCGGACGCCACGAGGTGCTCATCGATTCGCCCCATCACACGAAGGCCCTCGCCGATCTGGGCGAAGCGCACGCTGCCGACGTTCTGGGCCTTCTGCAGGAAAGAGCGCGAGCGCTCATCGAGGCGCCCGGCGTCCGCTTCGTCTTCGCCTTCAAGAACCATGGCGCAATGGGGGGCGCGTCCATCCTCCACTCGCATTTCCAGATACTCGGCCTTCCGTTCGCAACGGGCGGCTTTGAGAAGATGCTCGAACGAGAGGCCGCCTTTTACCAGGAGCGGGAAAGCGCGCTTCTGGATCACATGCTCGCGTCGGAGCGCGCGCAAAAAAAAAGAATCGTGGAAGCGGGGAACGAGGGTGCCGTCGTCTTCTGTCCCCGGGCGTCGCGCTTTCCCTTCCTCGTCCGCATCGCGCCCTGGCCGACGGAATGCTCCTTCGCCGGGAGTGCGCCCGGGGCGGTCGCCGCGGTGGGAGCCGCCCTCGCGCGGTGCCTGACGCGCTACAAAGCGCTTCTCGGCAATCCGCCCGTCAACGTCTCCTTCCTCGCGGCGGGAGCCCCCGAGGAGCATCGCTGGCACATCGAACTCTTCCCGCGCTTGACGCCCCTGGCCGGACTCGAGACGGGCCTGGGCGCGCACATCAACGAAGTGGCTCCAGAGCGCGCCGCCGATGAATTAAGGAGCACCGACGCCAGGGAGTACGCCGTATCATCTTCCGCCTGTTTTCATAGAGGTCCCAGCCATGAATAAAAAGAATCCGCAAAGAGCCGTCTCTTTTCTCGCGGGCGGTGACATCGCGCCCGACAGGGCTTCGGCCAAAGGAATGTTCGGCAGTACGGGGAAACTCTTCCAAAACGCCGATTTTTCCTTCGCGAACCTGGAGAACGCGCTCTCGACGCGCGGTGAACTCATGAAAGGAAAGGCCACAAAGCATCGGGGACACCCTTCGCTCGCGGCGGGACTCGTGGATGCCGGCTTCGACGCCGTGGGAATCGCGAACAACCATCTGCTCGATTTCGGGGTTCCCTCGCTCGAAGAGACGATGATGACGCTGCGCCGCGCGAGGATCCCTTTCACGGGCGCGGGAATGGATATGGAAGAAGCGAGAACTCCCGTAGTGCTTGAGCGCGGCGGGCTGAGCGTTGGCCTGCTCGCCTACTCGTCCGTGCTGCCGCAGGGTCACGCGGCCGGCCCGGAAGAGGCGGGCGTGAATCCGCTGCGCGTCAGGACATCCTACACGCCGCTCAGAAACCTGGATGAATACCCCGCTTCCGAGCCTGTCATCCACTCCTGGGCTGTGGCGGAAGACCTCGCGCGAATGAAAGAAGATGTCACTCTGCTCAAGGCCGAGGTCGACCTCGTTTTCGTCTACCAGCACTGGGGGGCGAGCATGCGCCACGAGGTGCACGAACATCAAAGGGAGATCGGACAAGCGGCAATCGACGCAGGCGCGTGCGCCGTCTTCGGCGGACACCAGCACGTGCTCTCGGCGATCGAGTTCTACAATGGCCGGCCCATCGTGCATTGTACCGGGAATCTGATTTTCGACGAGGTCGAGCCGTTTTTCACCGAGGCGACGCTTCAGACGTTTCTGCTGGGCGGGCGCATGGACGAGAAGGGGCTGAGCGACTTGTACCTGACACCCTGCCGCTGTGGCGTGGGCGGCGCGCCCCGGCTGCTTTCGCCGAAGCGTGGAGAAGGCCGTGCGATTGTGGACATGGTGCGGAAATTCTCCGCTCCCTACGGGACGGAGGTGGCCGTCAGGGACGGGGAGGTTGCGGTTTCGCCACTCGGGTAAAACACAAAAGACCCCGAAAGCGAAACCCTCATTCGCCGGATTATCCTGCCCTAGAGCGCGCGTTCCATAAGGCTCCGGATGCTCGCGATGTCCACGTCGCCCGTCGAGCGGCCCTTTTCCTGCGTGCCCTTGAAGACGACGATAGTCGACTGAAAGCGAACGCCGTGCGCCTTCGCAAAATCGCGCTGGGTGTCGTAGTCCACCACGAACGCGGCGGAGTTTTCGAACTTCTTCTCTTTCATCAGGGACTGAAGCAGCGGCACCTGCTGCCTGCACGTCCCTCACCACTCGGTGTGGACGACAACGAATATCGTCTTTCCGTCCTTTTGGGCCTGGGCGAACGCCTTGGCGTCATAGGACTTCCACCCTTCCAGGGCGAGCGTGGCCTGCGGAAGGACCAGGGCGGCAGTGAGCAAAAACAGGGCGATCACAAGCATGGGGCGTCGCATTTGCTTAGCTCCTCTGTTATCTAGACGGCTTCAAAATTCCTCGTGGCCGGAAATGATAGCATGAATCCACGCGCTTTCGGCGGCTACACGGCGCCTTGGCTGAAATTTGTCAAGGCCCGCTAATTCACGTACTGACCGCCGTTCACGTCGATGGTCGCACCCGTGACGTAGCCCGAGCCGGGGGTGGAGAAGTACCATATCGCGTCGGCGATGTCCTCGGGTTCCCCGCCAAATCCCACGGGCAGGTTCGCCACGATTTGCGGCACGCGCTCCTGGTGGACGAGGCGAAAGCGCTTGGTGAGCGTCACGCCCGGAGCCACGGCGTTCACCGTGATGCCGTGGGGGGCGAGTTCCACCGAGAGCCTCCTCGTGAAACCCTGCATGGCGGATTTCGCCGCGCTGTAGACCAAGGAGACGTTCGCCAGAGCGTCGCGCGCGGAGATGGAAGAGACGTTCACGATGCGGCCATAACCCTTCTCCTTCATCGGAGCCGCCGCCGCCTGGGTGGCGAGGTAGCAACTCGTCAGGTTCCAGTCCACGATCTTCTCCCACTCCGCCTCGTCGAGGCCCTCGATGTCGGACACCTCCACGAAACCGCCCGCACAGTTCACCAGAATGTCCAGGCGGCCCCAGGTGCCGAGCGTACGGGCGAAAAGAAGATCGACGTCCTCTTTTTGCGCGGCGTCGCCCTGGACGAAAATGGCATCGCCGTGCGCCGTCACCGTAGCGAGCGCCGCCGAGCCGCGCTCGGGGTCGCGTCCCATGATGGCCACCTTCGCGCCCTCGTCCGCGAAGCGTAACGCCGTGGCCAGGCCGATGCCGTCGGTCGAGCCGGTGACGATGGCGACGTGATCTCTAATGGAGGATCGCTCATGCACGGGAATGCCCTTTCTAGTGGACGTACCTGCCGCCGTTGACGTCGAGCGTCACGCCCGTCACGTAGCGCGCTTCGGGTCTGGCGAGATACCACACGGCGTCGGCGATGTCCGCGGCGTCCGCCACGCGGCCCACTGGTATTTTAGCGATTATCTCGGGCAGTCTGTCCTTATGGACCACGGCCGTCCTCGGGGTGAGCACCACACCGGGGGCTATCGTGTTCACGGTGACGCCGTGGGGCGCGAGTTCCACGGCCAGCCGTCTGCCAAAGCCGAACAAGCCCGCCTTGGCCGCACCGTAGGCGAGGCCCGTTTCGATAACGGAGTCGCGGCCCGCCTGGGAGGAGATGTTCACAATGCGGCCATAGCGTCTGTTTTTCATGACGGGCGAAACCTCGCGCGCGCACAGGTAGGCGCTCTTGAGGTTCAGGTCCACGACGCGGCGCCACTGCGCCTCATCCAGGTCTTCGATGGGCGGATTCTCCACGAAGCCGCCTGCGCAGTTCGCCAGAATATCGACACGCGCCCATTCGTTCAGCGCCTCGGCCACGGCCGCTTTCACCTCGCTCGCCGAAGTGACGTCGGTATTGATGAAGCGGGCTTCGCCGCCCCCGTCGCGTATACGCTGCGCGGTCGCCTCGCCCAGCGTCTGGTCGAGATCCAGCAAAACGACGCGCGCGCCCTCAAACGCCAGGCGCTCGGCTATCGCTTCGCCGATGCCCACCGCGCCCGCCGTCACGAGCGCCACATGTCCTTGAATCGAGGATTCTTTTTCCATCTCGTCCGCCGTTTCCATGAAGGCCTGATTATAGCGCATCGCCTCCGGCTTGACAGCCACTAGGGCGCATGCGCGGAGGCGAAATAGGTGTTGCCGTCAAAATCCCACCAACGGGGTCTGCGAAAGTCCGCATCACGCAACTGCGCCACGAGTTCTTCGGGCTCGAAGCGCGCCTCAAGGGGTGGACCCATGTCCATGGGCTTCCTGTGCCAGTCGATCAGCGTAATGGCCGCACCCTTTTTCATCGCGCGCCTCGCTTCGGCGAGCAGGGGCTGAATGTCGGCCAGCGCATGAAGCACGAAAGCGATGAGAACGAAGTCCGCACTCGCATCCGGAAAGGGAATTCGGGAGCCCTGGTTTCGCTTCGCCGTCAGGTTGGCGTAGCCGCGTTCTTTGGCCCCCGCCCGAAGCTCTGCGATCATCACGGGCGAGACGTCGCAGGCGAACACGCGGCCGTGTTTCCCCACCACGCCACAGGCGGGTATTGAGAAATATCCGGGTCCGCAGCCGATGTCCAGGAAACGCATACCGCGCTTCAGGCCCAAGGCGCGCAGCGTTTTGACGGGCGGCATGGCCCGTCGCCTTCCCCTCGTGAGCAGGAGGTGGCGGTTGCGGACGGGAAGGGTCCACTGCTTGCGCGCGGCCGCCTCGCTCAAGCCTCGTCCTCGATATATCCGCCGAGCGCCTCACGGATGAAGTCCACCGGATGCCCCTCCCTGATGAGCATGAAGCCCTCCGCCAGGCATTCGAGCTTTCTGCGCTCCCTGTCGAGGCGCGTCTGCCCCTTTCGGCTGAGTAGCCTCTCGACGTCCTCTATCGTGGCGCCCTCGAGCGCCCACTTGAGCCCCGTCTTGAGAAGGGGTTCCTGAATCCACTCGAGGCGCTCCGCAATTGCGCCCCCTTCATCGCGGGAGGCGAGGCCCGCGAGTTCCACGCACAGGCTGATGATGTCGACCGTTGCCTGCGCCGAGGGAGAAAACCGGACGCCGGGCAGGCGCTCGTAATCCGCCTCGCCCTCGGGCAGGAAAGCGACGAGCCTCGCGCGCGCGCGATCCTCGCTCACGCCCTCGAGAATCGCCAGCGCGCCTTCGATGGCGACCTCCTTGTTTCTTTCCGTCGCGCCGAGGGAGGATTCGATTTGCCGGGCGAGAATCATCTCGGCCTCATCCCAAGGCGCCTGGTCCACCAGCATCCGAAGACCGGTGGAGAAAATCCCGTCCGGGCTCCTCTCGAGGGCCGGTTCCAGGGAGAGCAGCCCGTGCTGTTCCGCCCGCACAGCCAGGGCGACGATGAGCGATACCGCGTGCTCGGCCTTGCTGTCAGAGGAGTGAAACGCGGCGAGGCCTTCTTCGAGCGTCCGATCAAGCGGGGGGATAGCGTCGTCGGCGGGGCCGTCGAAGGTAATGTCGCCGTGGTTTTTCATAGCGTAGGCGGTCTGCATCAACATCTGGCGAGCCTCGACGCTCCGTTCGCTCTCCCCGTAATCCGCGCGCTCGATTTCCTCGCGAATATGGGCCGCGTTCTTGGACGAGACGTTCCTGAGCACCCGTTCCACCACGCGCGGCTGCGCATCGCGAAGCGCCAGAACGAGTATCTCCAGATCCATGCGCTCGATGACGCGCCTGAGCGCGCGGCCCGACATCTCCGCGAAGGGGGTCAGGTCGGGATTCTCGCCGGGGGGGAAGTAATGAAACCCTGAACCTTCCATGCCGCCGTCGCCGCTAAAATTCATTTTCTCGTCTCCCGGACTTTCGAGGAGCGCTGCGCCGGGCGGGCCGGCCAGGTTGTTTCAGGAGTCGCCAGAGCATTTTCCGCGTCAATTCTCCTCGGCCAGCTTGGGCGGCTGCACGGAACGGTTCACGTAGAATTGCTGCGCGATGGAGAGCAGGTTGTTCACGAGCCAGTAGATTACCAGACCCACGGGCACGGGATAGAAGATGAACATGCCCGTGAAGACGATGGGCATGAACATCATCATCTTCGCCTGGGTGGGGTCGCCCGCGGTGGGCGTCATCTTCTGCTGCAGGAACATCGACGCGCCCATGAGTATCGTATACACGTGGTAGGGGTCCTGCACTGAGAGGTCCTGCACCCAGCCGAAAAACGGCGCGTTGCGCAGCTCTATCGACACCAGAAGCGCCTCGTACAGCCCGAAGAAGACGGGAATCTGTATCAGCATGGGCAGACAGCCCATCATCGGGTTGACCTTGTGTTCTTTATACAAAGCCATGGTCTGCTCGTTCAGCCTGTTCTTGTCGTCCTTGTAAATCTCGCGCAACTGCGTGATGCGCGGCTGGAGTTTCTGCATCTCCTTCATGTTTCGCATGCTGACGTGGGTGAGGGGGTAGAAGATGATCTTGACCACGATGGTCAGCAGGATGATCGCCACGCCCCAGTTGCCCACGAATCCGTGGAAAAACCGCAGTATCGACATGAGCGGCTTCGCGATGAAGGAGAACATCCCGTAGTCCAGGGAATCCTCGAGGCTGACCTTGAGCTTTTCGAGATGATCCACCGCCTTGGGCCCCACGTAGACGTCGAAGGCCGCATCGACTTCCTTGCCTCGTGAGAAGGGCACGATGGCGGCGTACTCGCTGAGGTCGTCCGTCTGGGAGAGGAGGCGAACCTCCGCTCCGCCCGCCCCGCCCCGGGGGATGAGCGCCGCGATGAAGTGCTTCGACTGGAGGGAAGTCCACTTGAGGCTCTCACCGTGGTTGACGGGCTTCGCTTCTTCGGGATAGTCGTATTCGAGCTCATCCTTCACGAAGCTCATGGGGCCCTCGATGACACCGCCGTAGGTGTTGCCGTCGCTCCCGCCCACGCGCGGCCCCCAAACGATTCCCATCGCCTCGGCCCCGGAGGGGCGGGTGACGCGTATTCTCGTCTTTATGTTGTATTCGTTGTGGCGGAAGGTGAGCGCCTTCTCCGCCGAGAGGCCGTCCGCGCCGCGGTAGATGAAGCGAACCGTTCCCTCGGGATTCGTCTTTGAGAGCGAGAGGTCGCCGCCCTCGACCTGGTAGGACGCCTCGTTGAGCCGCTGCGCCGTCTTGCCGCCCCAGAAGAAAAGAGGCCGCACGTCCGGACGACCCGGGGGCACGAGCTGGACGAAGCTCTTTTCGCCCTGTTTGTATTTCAGGAGGCGGGCGGACAGAAAACCCGCGCCCCGGTTGGTCAACTCATACACCGCGTCGCCCACGTCCACGCGAACCCGCTGGCCCGGTGCGGCTTCCGTGGGCGCAGAAGGAGCGGCGGGCGCAGCCGGCTGGCCGGCGACGGAGGCGGGTGCTTTGAGCGGCGTGCTCGCGGCGCTCGTCTGCCCCTTGTTCCGGGCCGCCTTGCGCGCATCGGCCACCTTTTGCTTCTCGGCCTGCTCGTCTTCCATGGGCTTCACGACGAGGTATTGCCAGCCGAGCAGTATCGCCATCGATAAAACGGCGGCGAGAATCGCATTTCTTTCCATGATGTAAAACGCCTCCGCCGGACCCCTCAGGGAACCGGATCGTCTCCCCCCGGGTGAAATGGATGGCAACGCCCGATGCGGCGCACGGTGAGCCAAAAGGCCCGCACGGGCGCGTGGCGTCGAAACGCCTCAAGCGCATATTGAGAACAAGAGGGCGAAAAGCGGCAACTGCCCGGCATCACGGGAGACAAAACGAGCTGATAGCCCCGAATCAGAACCGTCGCCAGAACACAGATCGCCCGAGAGATGGGACCGATCTTTTTTTCAGGAATTCGCTTTTCCACCGAAAGCGTTGCGGAACGCTCTTTCAACATCCTCTAGCCTCGCCCTGGTGATCGGGTTCCTCGCCACGGCCACAAGGTCCACCCCCGCCGGGAGTTGGGAGCCGTGACGCCGAAACGCCTCGCGGAGAAGCCGCTTGGCGCGGTTCCTCTGAACGGCGCCGCCCACCCGGCGCGACGCGATGACGCCGAGACGCGCGCGACCCCGCGAAGGAGTCGGCAGGATATGCAGCGTGAAATACGGACACCTGCGCTTGCGTCCTTTTCTGAGAACGGCGGCGAACTCGCTCCCCTTGCGGATTCGCCGCTCCGGCGGGAAGCTCTCGTCCATGCCCGCGCCCTCCCGATCGAGGGTCGGAAAGCCCGGCGCGCCGTCTAGGCGGAAACGCCGAGGCGCTTGCGGCCCTTGGCCCGGCGGCGCCTGATGACCGCGCGTCCGCCGGTGGTCTTCATCCGGCGACGAAATCCGTGCGTCTTCACCCGTTTTCTTCTGTTCGGCTGGTAAGTCCGTTTCACCAAATGCTCCGTCTGTTCAAGCCGCCATTATAGCCATTTTCGTGATGAAGGAGGCTTCTCCTGGAAACCGAGCGTAAAGTAGCCACCTAAACCCCGAATGTCAAGAAGCGCCTGTTATGGGAGCGTCTAACTTCATCAGGATTGGCGGGCAGCGCGGATTCTTCACCTCCCCTCTTATTAGTCCCATGACGGACGCGCATTTCCCCTCTCAAGAGGAAAAATGTTCGGGAATCATCACGTTTTTGTGGAAAAATGCTTGCCATAACCATGTGTTTTGTGGAAAAATGCTTTTGCAATTCAATTCTTGTCCCGCCCTGTGGAAAAGTTGCTGTCGAGAGGCCTGATGTCCCCTCGCTGCGTGATGATTATTATGAATTGGTGCTCTAGATGACGACCCTTTGGCTGCGTTGCGCGGCAAAAATCGAGCAAGAAGTCTCCCCCCAGACGTTCTCCCGCTGGTTCGCCGGCATCGAGGAACTGGATTCGAGCGACACCTCCCTGGCGATCCGGGCCCCTGATTCGTTCACGGCGGAGACCCTGCGCACGCGTTACTGGGGAATCATCAAGGACATCCTCGAACAAGAGGCCGGGCCGAACGCTGTGCTGACCCTCTCGGCGGGCGACGGCGTTGTCAACGGAGCCGGCCCCCCGCATCCAACCGCAACTATTCCGACAAATGAAGCGGCCGGGCTCCCGGCGACAGCCCAGGACCCTCCGGAGAAGCCGGACTTCCTGAACCCCAGGCACCGTTTCGAGAACTTCGTGGTGGGCGGCTCGAACGAATTCGCCCACGCCTGCAGCCTCCGCCTTGCGGAAGGCAGGGGGGTCGCGCTCAATCCCCTCTTCATATACGGCGGCGTGGGGCTCGGGAAAACCCATCTGATGCACGCCATCGCTCACCGTGTCCTCGATCAACACCCGAGAACGCGCATCTTCTATACCTCCTCCGAGAGCTTCACCAACGATCTCATCGCCTCCATCAGGCAAAACCAGATGGCCGCCTTCAGGAGCAAATACCGGAAGGTAGATATCCTGATGATCGATGATATCCAGTTCATCGCCGGGAAGGAGCGCACCCAGGAGGAGTTTTTCTTCACTTTTAACGCCTTACAGGAAGCAAGGAAGCAGATCGTCATCACGAGCGACAAAATGCCCAAAGACACCCCGGGGCTGGAGGAGCGTCTCAGGTCGCGCTTCGTCTCGGGGATGATAGCGGACATCGGCGCGCCGGATTTCGAGACCAAGGTCGCCATCCTGCAGGAAAAGGCGAACGAGCAGGGGCTACCCCTCGCCAGGGAGGTCGCCCACTACATCGCGGAGAAGGTCCGCTCCAACGTCCGGGAACTCGAGGGCTGCCTGATAAGGCTCGGCATTCACGCCTCCCTGCACGATATGGAAATCGACCTTCCCGTCGCCCAGGAAGTGTTGCGGGGCATTATTCGAGACCCCTCCCGGAATTCCTCGGTGGACAACATTCAGAAAATCGTCGCCGAGCACTTCCAAGTCCGGGTCGCCGATCTGAAATCAAAAAACCGCTCGCGCTCTTTCGCCGTTCCCCGCCAGATCGCCATGTTTCTCGCGAGGAAGCTCACGCGCGCCTCGACCACGGAAATCGGCCGCCGCTTCGGCGGAAAAGATCACTCCACGGTGATCCACTCCACCAACAAAATCGAGAGCCTCCTCAAGACGGATCCGTCCCTCGCCCCCACCATCCAGACGCTCGAACAAAAAATAGACCTCTCTTGAAACACCCGTGGAAAGAGTTGTGAATAACCTCGTTGAGTGCCCTGTCTCCAATGCGCCCGAAAAGGGAACGCCCGGTTTTCTACTCCTTTTCACAAAAAAGCTCACATTCTCCCGGTCAGACAAGGCGTCTTTTTTGAACGCCTTTCGGGGTTATCCACAAGATCGCCGCTCCTGCTACTACTACTTTCTATTTCTTGTATATAGCTCTAAAAGAACTAGCATTTGAGGATATCCATTGCGCCTCGCCGAACTCATCCTCAAAAACTTCAGGAACTATCCAAGGCTCGATATCGAGCCGCACCCCGGGTTCAACTATATTTTCGGCAACAACGGGTCGGGCAAAACGAACTTACTGGAAGCCATTTATTATCTCTCGCACCTACGTTCTTTCCGACGGATATCCAGGGAGAAGATGGTGCTTCACGGTGCCGAGGGAATGTATGCGGCCGGTGTGTTTGCCGAGGATGGGAGCGGCAGGGAAACGCGGCTTGAGGCCGCCGTTCGCGGACGCGAGAGAAAATACAAGAAAGACGGGCAGGAGTTGCGGGGCTTGATGCCCTATCTCGACAGTTCCCACGTCATCGTTTTCTTCCCCGAGACGACCCGAATCGTCAAGGAGGGTCCCGGAGGGAGAAGGCGTTTTTTCGACAGGGCGATTGCGGCCGTCGAACCGGCCCATATCGAGGATTCCAGGGCCTATGCGAAACTGCTCTCGGAGAGGAATCGTCTTTTGAGAAACGAGTCTGAATCTGCTATGATCCAAGTGTGGCAGCAGCGACTGATCGAGATGGCCGCCCGTATTATCGTCCGCAGGAAGCGATATATACATTCTCTAAAAAACCGGTTGAATCACCTAGAGAATTTATTCGGAGAAGCGCGAGAATCCAGGGTTTCTGTGTCGTATGAAGCCGGAGGCCTCCCGGGGGGAGACGGGGACGCGGAAGGAGAGATACGAGAGGGATTACTGGCGACGGCGCAAAGCCTCGCAAAGGAGGAGGTGGCGAGAAAGACGACGCTTTGGGGACCGCAGCTCGACGATTTTCACTTCTCGTGGGACGGGCGCAGGGCGAAGGACGTCGCCTCCCAGGGAGAGCAGCGGCTCATTACGATATTGCTGGTTTCGGCGAACGCCGAGGAATACAAGGAAAGGAGAAAGGAGACTCCAGTCGTTCTGCTCGATGATTTGGGTTCCGAGCTCGACGCGGACAGGAAAAAAAGGGTGTTGTTGTTTCTTGGCTCCCTGGGAGCGCAGACGTTCATCACGTCGACCGAGGAACCCCGGTTGGGTGAGAACGAAGTTGAGGGAAGGACTTTTCGGGTTCGGCACGCAACGGTTGAAAGTTTCGATTGAATACCTCCAGCCCAGAGAGGCGGCAACAAGGAAATGGCGAGAACCTCCAAGAACAAGCCTGAAGCGAGTTATAAGGCGAAAGACATCCGCATTCTCGAAGGATTGGAGGCGGTGCGGAAAAGACCCGCCATGTACATCGGCAGTACGGGACCGAGCGGCTTACATCACCTTGTCTACGAGGTAGTGGACAACAGCGTGGACGAGGCGATGGCTGGCCACTGCGACAAGGTGAGCGTCGTGATCAACGAAGACGGCTCGGTGCGGGTATCGGATAACGGGCGCGGCATCCCCGTGGATAGACACCCGACCGAGAAGGTTTCCGCGGCCGAGGTGGTTTTGACGAAGCTCCACGCGGGCGGCAAGTTCGAGAACAGCGCGTATAAGGTTTCGGGCGGGCTGCACGGGGTGGGTGTTTCCTGTGTGAACGCTCTCTCCTCGTGGCTGGTGGCTGAGATCAGAAGAGACGGGTATGTCCATACGATAGAGTTCGACAGGGGAATTCCAAAGGCGAGGCTCAAAAGGGGGCAGAAGGCCAAGACCACCGGCACAACAATCACGTTCATGCCGGACGAGGAGGTATTCGAGACCACGGAGTTCAGCTTCGATGTCTTGGCAAGCCGGTTGAGAGAGCTGGCCTATCTGAACAGCGGTCTCAAGATAGTGCTTGAGGACAAGAGAGAAGATGACAAGAAGCAGGAGTATTTTTACAAGGGGGGCATCGTCTCTTTCGTTGAGCACCTGAACCGCTCCAGAAACCCCATCCACAGAAAGCCGATTTACATCCGGGGCGAGCGCGGGGGAAACATCGTCGAGGTTTCCATCCAGTACAACGACGCGTATAACGAGACGCTCCTTACCTTCGCTAACAACATCAACACCACCGACGGCGGAACCCATCTCGTGGGCTTCAGGAGCGCGCTTACGAGAACCATCAACCGCTACGCCGCGACGAGCAAACTCCTCAAGAACAACCCCGCGCCCTCGGGAGAAGACGTGCGCGAGGGCCTCACGGCGGTCCTGAGCGTAAAGCTGCCCGACCCGCAGTTCGAGGGCCAGACCAAGGCCAAGCTGGGCAACTCGGAGATGAAGGGCCTCGTCGAGCAGATCATGAACGAGAACCTCGCCAACTTCTTCGAGGAAAACCCCGCCGTCGCCAGGAGAATCGTGGACAAGGCCGTCCAGGCTTCCCAGGCGCGAGAAGCCGCGCGCAAGGCGCGCGACCTCACGAGAAGAAAAGGCGCGCTCGACAGCGGTTCCCTGCCCGGCAAGCTCGCCGACTGCTCGGAGAGAGACCCAGCGCTGTGTGAACTCTATCTGGTAGAGGGCGAATCGGCGGGCGGCTCGGCCAAGCAGGGGAGGGACAGGGCGTTTCAGGCGATCCTCCCCCTCAAGGGAAAAATCCTGAACGTGGAGAAAGCGCGGCTCGACAAGATGCTCAACCACGAGGAAATCCGCACCATGATCACCGCCATCGGCACGGGCATCGGGGAGGATTTCGACTTAGGCAAGCTCCGCTACCACAAGATCGTCATCATGACGGACGCCGACGTGGACGGTTCGCACATCAGGACGCTTCTGCTCACGTTCTTCTTCCGCCACATGCCGGAACTCATCGAGAACGAGCACCTCTACATCGCGCAGCCACCGCTTTACAAGGTGAAGAAAGGCAAGGCCGAGACATACCTCAAAGACGATCACTCGTTCGAGGACTACATCATCACCTCCGCCGTCAAGGACGCGGAGATACACGGCGGAGCGAACGGAGGGCCGGCAGGCAAGAAAGCGCCGGCGGCTAATGGGAACTTCCCCAAGGGACAGAAGCTTCGCGAGTTGATGCTTCTGATATCGGACGCCGAGGCCACGATAGGGCGCCTCTCCCGCAGGGGGATGGACCCGCGCGTCATCAGGCTCCTGGCCGATGAGCCGGGCCTTGAGGCCGCTCACCTCAAGGATCGGAAAAAGCTTAAAGAGATCGAAAAAATGGTGAAGCGCGAGTTCAGGGAATATTATCCGGCGGATGGCGAGCCGGCTGTCACGCCGCGAACCGAAGAGGACGGCAAGACCCTGAGGGGCCTGACCGTTCGTTCCCGCATGTCGGATCGCGATCTCACCACACGGGTGGACGCGAGCCTTTTCGAATCCGCGGGCTTCAGGAAGATCCGCCGCGTCACGGAGAGGTTCAAGGCATTTGGTCTGCCGCCCTACACGATCAAATCGGGTGACACCGAGCTTTCCGTGAACCAGGCGGGGGAGATGCTCGAGCAGTTCCGTTCGCTCGGCCAGAAGGGCGTCAGCGTCCAGCGCTACAAGGGGCTGGGCGAGATGAATCCCGATCAGCTCTGGGAGACGACCATGGACCCGGAGCGCAGGACCTTCCGCAAGGTCGTCGTCTCCGACGCCTTCGAGGCGAACGACATCTTCTCCACCCTCATGGGAGATGCCGTCGAGCCGAGGCGCGAGCATATCGAGAGGCACGCGACCGAGGTGCAAAACCTCGACATTTAGCGCGGCAGGCCAAGATGCCGCGGGCGCCGGGGAACATCTCTCTCAGGGGCGCATTTCCTTGTGGCAGTTGATGCAGGCAGCGTGCAGGGCGACGAGGGACTTGATGGTCGCCTCCAGCTTTTCACCCTTCGCCGCCTTGGCGAGGCTCCTGGCGGCATCTTCGGTTTCGCGGGAGAGCGCGATCAGCGAAGCGTCCTCCCGGATTCTCTCCGTACCAGGAAGATCTTTCGCCGTGGCGGCGATGGACGCAGCGTGCTTCTCGATTCTGGCGAACGGCGTATCGCTGATGATTTCTTCTTCGAGCGAGGAGACGAGCACGTCCCTCACGAGGACCTCCAGGGCCTCCCCCATTTTCTGCATCAACTCATCGAGTTCCCTGTGGGCCTCCCCGCCTTCCTTATGGGCGTCGCTCTCGCCCATCATCGGGTAGGCGGCCAGCGCCAGAACGAGCGCGAAGAAGAAAACAAAACGAACGATGTGGACGAACCCGGCGGTGGTTTTCATGGAGGGCCTCACTTGAGAGAAGAAACGCGGCCTGGGACAAATACACCGCCATTTTCCACGAACGAAACCTCCAGGGCAATCGGTAAAAATGAAAGGATACCCCCTTGAAGCCGGGGAGGTTTGCAGGCTGCCGGAAGAAGCCGCAAGTCGTTGTTTTCGTTTTCTATCGCAGCCGATTTATGGTATAAAAAATTGTTTAAGTTTCCCCCCGCCTGGGTCGCCCCTTTCCGGTTTTTTGGAGCCCGTAAGACGGGCCTAAATCGCGCTGTCGGCAGGAGATTTTCGAGAGCATGGACAACCTGAATGAGGTCAGCATTGAACAGGAGATGAGCGCGTCCTTCATGGACTACGCGATGAGCGTCATCATTGCACGCGCGCTCCCCGACGTCCGCGACGGACTCAAACCCGTACAAAGGCGCATCCTCACCACGCTGAACGATCTGGGTCTCGCGCACAACAGGGCGTTTCGCAAGTGCGCGAAGATAGCCGGGGATGTGAGCGGGAACTATCACCCCCACGGCGAGGCAGTGGTCTACCCCGCACTTGCGCGCATGGCGCAGGGTTTCTCCCTGCGCGGTCTCCTGGTGGACGGGCAGGGCAACTTCGGCTCCGTGGACGGGGACCCGCCGGCGGCCATGCGCTACACCGAAGCGCGGATGACGCTGCTCGCCGAGAGCATGCTGGCCGACATCGAAAAAGACACAGTCGATTTCATTCCCAACTACGACAACACGCGCACGGAGCCCTCCGTGCTCCCGTCCCGTGTGCCCAACCTGTTGCTGAACGGCTCCACGGGCATCGCCGTCGGCATGGCCACGAACATCCCGCCCCACAACCTGGGCGAGCTTTGCGACGCGCTCGTTCACTTGCTTGAGGACGACGGCGCTACGGTCGATGAGATTCTCGGGATCATGCCGGGGCCGGATTTTCCCACGGCCGGCGTCATCTACGGGCGTTCGGGAATCAGGAGCTACTACGAGACGGGCCGCGGCGCACTGCAGTTGCGGGCCAAGGCAATGGTGGAGGTCAACGGGCGCACGAACCGCCAGTCCATCGTGGTGACGGAGATTCCCTACGCGCTCAACAAGGCGAGACTGATAGAGAAAATCGCGGACCTCGTGCGCGAGCAGAAGGTCAAAGACATCTCCGACATCAGGGACGAGAGCGACAGGAGCGGCATGCGCATCGTCATCGATCTCAAAAGAGACGCCGTGGGCGGCGCGGTCCTGAACCAGCTCTACAAGCACACCCAGATGCAGACGACCTTCGGCGTCATCCTGCTGGCGCTCGTGAACAATCAGCCGCGCGTGATGGGCTTAAAGGAGATGCTCTCCCACTTCCTGCGCTATCGCCGCGAAGTCATCCTCCGGCGCAGCCGCTTCGAACTCAAAAAAGCCGAGAACCGGGCGCACATACTCGAGGGCTACCGCATCGCGCTCGACAACATCGAAGAGGTCATCGCGCTCATTCGTGCGAGTGAAACGCCCGAGGAGGCGCGCACGGGCCTCATGCGGAACTTCGGGCTCACCCAGCCCCAGGCCCAGGCCATCCTGGAGATGCGGCTTCAGCGTCTCACGGGCCTCGAGCGCGACAAGATAGAAACCGAATACGAGGAACTCCAGAAGACCATCGCCCATCTCCGCGAGGTGCTCGTAGACGAAAAGCTACAGACCTCTATCATCAGGGAAGAGCTTCTGGAAGTCCGGGGAAAATTCGCGGACGAGCGGCGCACGGAGATCGTGGAGGAGACGAGCGAGATCTCCATCGAGGACATGATCGTCGAAGAGGACATGGCGGTCACCATCTCCAATTCGGGCTACATCAAGCGAAACGCCATCAGCCTGTACCGCTCCCAGCGCCGGGGCGGCAAGGGCGTGATGGGAATGGGGACGAAACAGGAGGATTTCGTCGAACAGCTCTTCATCGCCTCTACGCACGATTACATGATGTTCTTCACCTCGCGCGGGCGCTGTCATTGGCTGAAGGTGCACGAGATTCCCCAGGGAGGCCGGGCGGCGCGCGGCAAGGCCATCGTGAACGTGCTTAAACTGGCCTCGGGCGAGTACGTCTCCGCCGTGATGCCGGTGCGCAAGTTCGAGCCCGACCGCTATATCCTCATGGCGACCAAACAAGGCGTGCTCAAGAAGACGCAGCTCACGGCGTTCAGCCGCCCGAGGCCGAGCGGCATCATCGCGATTAATCTCGACGAGGGAGACGAACTCATCGGCGTCGGGCAGACCGACGGCAGCCTCGACGTGTTCCTTGGAACGAGGGGCGGCAAGGCCATCCGCTTCCCGGAGGAGAAGGTTCGCGCCATGGGGAGGAGCGCGCGAGGCGTACGCGGAATCGATCTGGCGAAAGACGATTACGTTATCGGAATGGAAGTCGTCTCGCCGGGAGACATTATTCTCACCGCCACCGAGTTTGGCTACGGCAAGCGCAGCCGTGTGGACGACTACCGGCTGACGAACCGGGGCGGCAAGGGCGTGATCAACATCAAGGTGTCCGGGAAAATCGGGCCCGTCGTCGGCATCCGCCGCGTGATCGAAGACGATGAATTCATGCTCATCACCACCGGGGGGCAACTCATTCGCTCCCGGGTTCGGGACGTTTCCATCATCGGCCGCGCCACGCAGGGCGTTCGCCTCATCGGGGTAGGCGAGGGCGACCGCGTCGCGGCCCTGGCCCGCATCGAGGAGAACGGAAACGGTTCTCCATAAATACTGGATGAGTGATGCGAGAAAGAAGTAAAGGGGCGACACTTCCGCCTCCGCTTTCAGCGTGTTTCCTCGCGCTGGCATTCCTGGGGTTCGGCTGCGGCGGCGCAGAGACGACTGCCCAGGAGACGATTGCGCCCGAGCAAGGAACGGCTCAAGACGCCTCTCTCTCCGCCCAGGCCCTCATGCGAACGCCTTCCGTGACCCCCGCACCTCCGCAGGAGCGCAAGCCGCCTCCTCCCGAGGAGGCCGCAACCCCGCCGGAGCCCGCGCCGTCTCCGCCGAGACGCGCCGAGGCTTTGAGCGCAATCGGGGAGTCGGCCTACCGGCAAGAGGATTACAAATTCGCCGAGAAGAACTTTCGCGAGGCGCTCGTTCATGATCCCGAACTTCTCCATGCGATCACGGGCCTCGGCTGGACCCTGTATGACTCGAACCGCCCCGATGAGGCTTTTTTCTTGTTCCGGCGGGCGAACGCGCGCTATCCCGAAAGCGGCAGTGCGCGGCGCGGACTCGCCTATCTGTTGTATCGCTACGGACGGCTGAAAGAGGCGAAGGCGCTGCTCGGCTCGCTCGATAAGACGAGATGGCCCGAACTCGCCAACATCGAGCATGAACTCAAGGCGCGCGCCATCAAGGGCCTGCCCGCACCCCGGCTCCCGGTGGAAAAGAGGGAGGAAAAACCTGATGCTCCCTCGGCCGAAACCGACGCGGCTCCGGAAACGGAATCAACATCGGAGCCAGAGCCGAGTCCGGAATCGGAACCGAAGACTGAATCCGAACCAAAGCCGAAAACCGAAACCGCGAAACTCGCGCCCACGAAACCTGCGCCGGAAGCGCCGAAACCACTGCCGCCTCCACCCGTCCGCAAGCCCTCTCTCGAGGGAATGGTGGACATTCCCGGCGGGCGCTTCATGATGGGCGTCGAGTACACCAACCCGAATCGCTCTCGGAGAAGATGGCGCCGGAGGCGCGTGATTCTCAAGGCGACGGGCGGGCGGCCCGTCGAGGTCGCGTCTTTCCGTCTCGACAAGTTCGAGGTGACGAACGCGCTTTACGAGGATTTCGTGCGGGCGACAAAAGCCCCCGAGCCCCCGTTTTGGCGTAAAGTCCACTTTACGGGACCTCACCTGCCGGTGGTCGGGATTACCTGGGACGAGGCGCGCGCCTACTGCGCGTGGGCCGGGAAGCGGCTGCCCACGGAGGCGGAATGGGAGTACGCCGCCCAGGGCGCGGGCAAGGGCAGGCGGTATCCATGGGGGAATGCGCAGCGAGACAGACACGCCGTTTTCGGCCTGAGTCCCGACGCCGGCGGCCCCAAGGCCGTGGGAAGGCGTCCGGAGGGCGCCAGCGTTCACGGGGTTGAGGATTTGGCCGGAAACGTCTGGGAATGGGTGGAGGATGAGTTCAGAGCGAAGCCCGAAGACGCCCGGCCGCTCAACCAAAACGGCCGATTGCTTAGAACGCTCAAGGGCGGTTCCTGGGTGAACGGGTGGTGGGCGCTGGCCTCGTCTCATCGAACGGGCGACGTCCCTGACCGCCGATTGCCCGCCTACGGGTTTCGCTGCGCTGCGGATGCGCCGGAATGAGTTATGTGGGTATAATCCCCTATACGTCTTAAATAAAACATGAAAAAACGACTCCCCGGAAAAGGAGAGTAT
>WTGD01000192.1 GCA_011523725.1 Nitrospinota bacterium | reverse complement strand
TCATCGTCCAGGGTAGGAACGTTCAGCGTCTGCTGCCCGGCGGGGTGGGGGTTCAGGCCGGCCCGGATCTCGTGGATGGCGGCGTTGAGCTGCTCCTTGGGCGCGTCGCGCCGCAGCAGGTCCGCCACGCAGTCGAAATCCTCTTTCGATATCATCCCCTCCTGGGGAAAAGAGAGCTGGAACAAGGGGTCCTCGGGCACGTTGCTCCAGTCGATGAGGTTCTCCACCATGTAGCGGTTCGTGCGGAAGGGCAGCACATGACCCACCACCTTCATGCTGAAGCGGATGTCGTCAGGCAGGCTCTGCAGTTCGGGAACCTTGTCGATTTGCTGGACCACAATCGGCTTGTAGCGCGGCGGATCGATGGACAACAGGTTCTGGCCGTTCGGACCGCCATTTTGGGCTTTTGACGTCCCCGCCTCCGCAGGAACAGGATTCTCTGAAGAAGATGCGTTCATTTTCTGGCCCTCCGGGCAGTGTCCTAGGGGACTCGAATCAGAATTCGAAACTATCTCTGTGTCGTTTATCTCACCGAATCACTATCTCCCGATGTCATATCCCATTCAATTCACCGGATTCATCCTTCTCTATAATAGATAATATCCCCATCTTTGAAAACATGCCACAAAATATGCGCCGTCTTCTCTTGGGAAAACCCGTGTTTTCTGAAAAAAAATGAAAGCGTTGCGAGAGATAAGAGAAGAAAAATCCCCGCCCGGGCGTCATTCATCGCATAGGCGGGGATATTCCGTTCATCTAGTGCGGCATGTGTGCCGGGTTCCAGAACTCACCTGTGCGGATCGTATGGGCCTGCTTGTCCCCGCCGGGGTCCCAGCTCTCCTCGTTCTTGCGCGCCTGTTCTTCGAAATCATACTCGACGCGGTGGATCTCCCCTTCCCAGTTCCCGCCGCCCTGGTATTCGAGCAGGACGTAGGCCGGGCGGTTGTCACCGTCCCAGTTCACGGCGGCGGAGGCGGCGCACACGAGGGTCTGGTTCCCGACCTGGCGGATATAGGGGCCGTGACACTGTCCGAAGGCCACGACTTCCGATTTCTCCCCCGCGAGGCGTTCGATGATCTCATCGTCCGTGAGCCTGAGCGGAAGCGCGCCCTCGTCGTTCCCCGGCGAGCCGTGAAAGATGCGGAGGTCGTGGCCGGGTTCGGGCGTAAGCGTCATTTCGCGGGGCAGCCCCCGGAGCCAGTCGAGCTGATCTTCGCTCAGGTGCTCGCGCGTCAGGCGCGAACTGTCGTTCCTGGCGGGAAAATCGTTTTCCCCCTCATCCACGTGGTCGATGACCCAGCGGTCGAAGTTCCCCAGTATGGGGAGGCAGTTCTTCCGGGAACGCAGGCGATCCACCACCTCACCGGGTTCCGGCCCGCCCATCACGTGGTCTCCGGGCACGATCTCCCAGTGCACGTCGTGCTTGTCGACTTCCGCCAGAACGGCGTCCAGGGGTGCGAGTTGGGCATGAATATCGGAATAAAACGCAAGTTTCATTTTCGTTCTCCATGATGAGTGATGTATGAAAACCGGTATATGACGATGAGCGCACTAGTGTAGCAACCTCCCCCCCGATTCCGCCAACGCCTCCATCTTCTCCCGGAGGCGGGGGTAGAGCAGCTTCCCGTCTTTCTTCACGGCCTTTCCGGCCACGAACACCGTATCCACATTGGCGAACGACGCCTGGAAAACGACCGTCTCGAGCGGGTCGTGCACGGGGAAGAGGTTCAGGTCGCTCTTTCTGATCAGGACCACGTCCGCCTGCTTGCCGGGCTTGAGCGTGCCCGCCTTGTACCCGAGCCCCAGGGCGTTGGCGCCGTCTATCGTCGCCCACTCCAGCGCGCGCCTTGCGAGAATCGCGATCTCCTGCGGTGAGGTTCTCCCGTCGAGTATCTTCTGGTTCTCCTGCGCGCGGGCGAACTGAAGCCCCACCCGCATCATGGTGAACATGTCGCCGCTGACGTTCGATTCCACGTCGATCCCCAGCGTCGGCCTGCCGCCCAGGGAGAGAACGCGCCCGATGACGGGCTCGCCGTGGCCCATCTGCATCTCCACCTCGGGGCAGGAGGTGACCGAGCAGCCCGAATCGACGAGGATCCGCAGTTCCTCATCGCTCAACTGGTTCGCGTGCACGGCGTTGAAGTCCGGCCCCAGAAGCCCCTTCCGCGCCAATTGCCTGACGCCGTCGGGCGTCACCCGGTGGAACCCGCCGCCGATGTGCGCGCTCCAGAGCAAATCGTATTCGCGGGCCAGGCAGATATCGTGCACGCACATCTCGAGCGTGGAGAGATCGGGCCCCCTCGTGGCCAGAGCCAGCTTGATGAGGCCGTCGTCCGCAGCCAGCCGCCCCGCCCGCAAACGCCTGACCTCTTCTGGGGGATGCGGCCTGTGGCTGAGCGGCGTCTCGCCCTCCGCAACTTTGGGCTTGGGCGTCCCGTGGCCGAAGACCGCGCGGATACCCGCCTCCTCCAGGCCGTCCAGACCTGCGTCGGTGTGCTCGGGCGTGGGGTTGTTGTGGCACCAGTCGAACAGCGTCGTGACGCCGCCGTTTAGCTGATTCAGCGCGCCGACGAGGTTCGCGAGATATACGTCTTCCGGCTGAAACCGGGGGCCGAAGCCCTCGTGCATCTGGCGGACGTATTCCACCAGCGTCCAGTCTCCGGCGATGCCTCGGATGCCCGTCTGCCAGGTATGCTGATGGGCGTTCACGAAACCCGGCATGACGATGAAATCGCTCGCATCCACCTCCTCGGCCCCGGGCGCGCTTACGTTTCGGCCGACTTCTTTGATCTCATCGTCCTCGATGAGCAGGTCGCCGCCTTCGATGTCGCCCAGCACAGGGTCGAGCGTGAGAATGCTCCCCCCGCGCAGTATCGTCTTTCCCATTACAATGAGCCTCCCACGGGCGGAGCGTATTCCTTGAGCGCCTCCTCTTTCCATTCCAGACCGAGTCCGGGCTTGTCGGTGAGAACCAGGTTCCCGTCCCTGAACTCCATCGGCTCCTTGATGATGCACTCCCACCAGGGCATGTGCTCGCACCAGACGCCGTGTTCCTCCGCACTCAGAAGATGCGCGGAAACCTCGTGGAACAGGTGCGGGGTCACCGGCTTTCCGAACTCCTTCGCCAGCGCCGCCGCGCGGCGCCAGCCCGTGACGCCGGAGCAGCGCTCGAGGTCGGGCATGAGAATATCCGCCGCGCCCGCCACGAGCAGGTGCCGCATCCCGCGCGGGTTGTAGTTCGTCTCCCCGGTGCAGATGGGGATGCTGCTGGCCTCCGCGACCTCGGCGCACCCCCGGATGTCCTCGTGATCGACCGGCTCCTCCACCCAGTAGAGGCCGAAGGGCTCGAACGCCTTGCACGCCCTTATCGCCGTTTCCACGTCCCAGGCCTGGTTGGCGTCCACCATGAGCGCGACCTCATCGCCTATCGCCTCGCGCACGGCGCGGATTCGTTCGACGTCGTC
>WTGD01000242.1 GCA_011523725.1 Nitrospinota bacterium | reverse complement strand
CTCTATAGCGCGCCCGGCAACCACTTCCCGTCCGGGCCGGGGGATTCATCGGACCCGCAATTCCCCGCATTTGCGGTGTCGGGAGAAGGGGAGAACGCGGGTATGATGGCGGCGCCGATCGCTTCGCTCAAAGATATGGAATTTCCGTAAAATTCGATAAATTCACGGGGTTTTTCTATAAATTGACGGGGTTTTTCTGAAAATTTTCCGGGGACAAAATCGGCGGGCACGGCTGCACGCGCGAGGCGCACCATACCGGATTCTGGCGCTCTCACAGGACTCGCAAATGCGGGGAAATGCGCCCCGGTCGAACAAGAAAAAAAATCAGGTTATCATATCTATCTTTTTGTATTCATATCTGTTAGACGCTTCTTTAGGGCAGGCAGAAAACCGCCGGTCCCGATGATCTCCCGCAGCGCATCGGGCAGCGGCTCCGATTTGCAGCGCACGCCTCGGCTCAGGTTCTCGACCTCACCGGTCCGGAAATTTACGCGCAGTTCATTCCCGTCCTCAACATACGCTCCTATGTCATTGAAAAAAGGGAGAGAAGGCAATCCCGCCGCGACGATCATCCGGTAGGTGAAATGGGGAACGCTCTCCGCGATGAGGCCAACGCCCAGGCCCGCCATGCCCAGCAGGCCGTATATGTGGGGGTTCCCCTGGCCGAACCGCTTCCCCGCCACCACGATGTCGCCCGGTTTCGCGCGCTCGGGAAAATCGGGGATCAGGTTCGTGAAGACGTGTTTTTTCAAGTAGTTAGGGTCCGAGACGCGCACGCCCTGAACGAAGACTTTGGCGAATTCGAGGATGTCGTCGTCGAGAGAGAGATTGTCTCCGAATTTCCAGCATCGCCCCCGCATCGTCCAGTTCAAGACGCGCTCCTCAAGCCAGGAAATCCCTGGGGTCTGCGATCTCGCCCCTCACGGCGGAAGCCGCCACCGTGGCCGCACTGGCGAGATAAATCCGCGCCTCGCGGCTTCCCATCCTGCCCACGTCGTTTCGCGTCACGGTGGCGATGCAGGTTTCCCCGTCCGCCAGGGGGCCTCCCCTGCCGATGGCGCAGGGGCCGCATCCGGGCGGACCCACCATGGCGCCCGCCTCGCAGAAAACGTCCATCAATCCATCCTCGACGCATCGGGTGAGCACCTCCTGGCTGCCGGGCGTCACGATCATCCGCACGCCCGGGGCGAGTTTTTTTCCGCGCAGAATCTCCGCCGCCTCGGCCATGTCCTCATACTGATCCGCCGCGCATGACCCCAGATACGCCGCGTGAATCGGCACGCCGATGGCCTCACCGAGCGGAGCCACGTTCTCGGGTCTCGGCGGGAGCGCGACGGTGGGTTCCATCTTGGAGAGATTGAACGCGTAGGTCTCAGCGAACTCGGCGTCCGGGTCGCTATGGATCGCTTCAAAACTATTGATGTTTCTCTCGTTAATCCATTCCGCCACGACGTCATCGGCGGGAACGATGGCGCTTTTCGCCCCGATCTCTATCGGCAGGTTGCAGAGTTTCACCCGCGCGTCGACTCCGAGGTGGGCGAGCGCATCCCCGGCGTACTCGAAGACGCGGTAATCGGCGGCGTCCTGGCCGATCTCGTGGATGATGCGGGCGGCGGCGTCGCGGATTCCCACACCCGGCGGGAGTTTTCCGCTCAGATCGATTCGAATCGTCTCGGGTACCTTGAGCCAATGACTCCCCGTGGCGAGCACGGCGGGGAACTCGAAGACGAGCGCCAGGCCGAGGCAACCCACCGCGCCATAGTTCGTGACGTGAATGTCATACGCCAAAACGCATTCACCGGGTTTGACAAGGCCGATTTCCATCGGAAAGACATGACCCTGCCCGCGGCCGGGGCCGAAAAAATGCTTCACGCCCCAGCGTTTGACGATATCTCTGATTTGCTTGGCGCGATTCGCGACTGCGACGGTCTGGGGGATCGTGTCGTGATCGAAGCACACGAACACGCGTTCGGGGTCCCAGGGGCGCTCCACGCCGAGTTCGGTGAGCTGGCGGTCGGCTTCCACGACGTAGAGGTCGTGAATCGTCGCCAGATCGGCCTCCGGGTAGACGATCTCTCCTGCGGCCAACTCATCCCGACCCGAGGCTTTGGCCATAATTTTTTCCGTCAGGGTCATGCCCATGGCGAATCCTGTCTATGATGGCGAGAAGCGAGCCTAGCACCGGCCTTGAACGCGGACAAGCGTGAATCATTCCGCCTCGCCACGCAAACAGAGACGGAATTTGTTACAATGGATCTTTTAAGACGGCAGATAAATATGATGCTCAACTGAAAAATACGCATTTTCAGCTTGGAGGAAAAAGCATGGGTTACGCAGAAGTTCACGGCCGCTCCCTCTCGGAAGCGGAAGCGTTCTGGGCGGAGGCGGCGGAGGATATCCACTGGTACAAGAAATGGGACAAGGTGCTCGATGACTCGAACCCGCCCTTTTACCGCTGGTTCACGGGAGCCGAGGTCAACACCTGCTATAACGTGGTCGACAGGCACGTCGAGGCGGGGCGGGGGGAGCAACTCGCGCTGATATACGACACGCCCATCACGGGCGCGTCCACCCAGAAGATTACCTACAGGGAATTGCAGCACAAAGTGGCGCATTTCGCGGGCGCTCTCAAGGTCCAGGGTGTGGAGAAGGGCGACCGCGTCATCATCTACATGCCGATGGTGCCCGAAGCCGTCATCGCCATGCTGGCCTGCGCGCGCATCGGCGCGGTGCACTCGGTCGTTTTCGGCGGCTTCGCGCCGAACGAACTGGCCACGCGAATCGAGGACGCGAAACCGAAACTCATGATCTCCGCCTCTTGCGGGGTCGAGCCCTCGGGCGTCATCGCCTACAAGCCACTGCTCGATCAGGCGATCGACATATCCAGCGTGAAGCCTGAAAAGTGCATCATCCTGCAGCGCCCCCAGGTCGAGGCGGAACTCATCGAGGGCCGCGACGTCGAATGGAGCGATTCGCTCGAAGGCGTAGAACCGGCGGACTGTGTGCCGCTCGCCGCGACCGATCCGCTCTACATCCTCTATACCTCGGGCACGACGGGCGAGCCCAAGGGCGTGGTGCGCGACAACGGCGGCCATCTGGTGGCGCTCAAGTGGTCGATGCCAAACGTGTACGACGTGTCGCCGGGTGAGGTGTTCTGGGCGGCGTCCGACGTCGGCTGGGTGGTGGGGCATTCCTATATCGTGTACGCGCCGCTGGTTCACGGCTGCACCACCATCCTCTTTGAGGGCAAGCCCGTGGGCACGCCCGATGCGGGCGTTTTCTGGCGCATCATCTCAGAGCACGGGGTGGAGGTCCTCTTCACGGCGCCCACGGCGTTCCGCGCCATCAAGCGAGACGATCCGGACGCCGAACTCATGAAAAATTACGACCTCAGCCGTTTCCGCATTCTTTTTCTGGCCGGGGAGCGTACCGACCCGGATACACTGCAGTCGGCGGAAGAGCACCGGAAGGTGCCCGTGCGCGAGCAGTACTGGCAG
>WTGD01000191.1 GCA_011523725.1 Nitrospinota bacterium | reverse complement strand
CTCGTGTTCACCGCCATGCCCAGCGCCCGGCGCACGCGCACGTCCTGAAACGGCCAGCGCCGGTGGTTGTAGCCGATGTAGGCGTACCCGAAGCCCAGGCCCGAGAACACCTGGAACCTCGGGTCCTTCCGGAGCCGCTCGACCTGGTGCGCGCCCGCTCCGTAGCGGTCCACCGTGCCCGCGTAGAAGGTGATCTCCTGCGTGAGGGGGTCGGGCAGGATCCGGTAGACGTATTCGTGGTACTCGGGCGGCCCCTCCCAGTAGTCCTCGAACCGCGCGAGGCGGATGAGCTCGTCCGAGCGCCATTCCTTGAACCTGAACGGCCCCGTGCCGACGGGTTTCCGGTTGAAGGCGCTCTCGCGCAGGCCGAACGCCTTGGGGTCCTTGCCCTTTTGCTTCGCTTCTTCGGCGAGTTTTTTCTCGTTCAGCAGATGCTCGGGCAGCATCCCCATGCCCCAGGAGCCGAAAGCGGGGGAGTAGAGCCGCTTGTAGGTGATCTTGACGGTGAACGCATCGGGCGTCTCCACGCGCTTGACGGGCTCGTAGTCCGGCACCCTCGGGGAGAGGTTCTTGGGGTTCACGATGGATTCGTAGGTGAAGCGCACGTCGCCCGAGTCGAACTCGTGGCCGTCGTGGAAGCGAACGCCGCGCCTGAGCCTGAAGATGATGATCGGGTTGTGCTCGGTGAGCCTGACGCGCCGCGCGGCGAAGGGGAGCAGGGGCTTGGGCAAGTCGGTCTTGATATAGGGAGCCGGGTCTTTGGCGGCCCATTTCTCGCCCAGCAGCTTCTCCAGATGCCTGAACAGGTCCTGATCCACGCTCTTGAGCGTCACCTTCACCCGCTCGGGGTAGGCGATGACGATCTCTTTCTTCCCGGGCACTTTCGCGCCCTTGGGGGGCGGAGTGCGGATGGCGGTTTTCTGCTCGGTGGGTGCGATGGCTTCGATTTTTTCGATGTTTTTCAGCCACGCAGCCCCGCCTGCGGCGCGCGCCCGCTCGATGCGTTCCGCTAGCGCCTCCGCGCCCGGCCCCTCGGGATGGGGGACGAAGAACGCCTCCTCATAGATTTTCCACGAGGCGGCCAGACGGCCCCGGTAGGAGAGGTCGCGGTCCCTGTCGATGAGGCCCTCGAATATCTGATCGACAATGGCCCCGCTCGCCGTGTCCGCGTGGAGGATGGGATTCAGTATCTGCGCGTCGCCGATGGAGCCGGTGATGAACTGGCGGAGGCGCTCGTCACTGCCTCCCTTGGTCTGGTCGGAGAACGTCGGCACCCAGAAGTAGGACTGGAGCAACGCGGCCGCGATGAGGATGGGGAGCAGCAGCAGGATGCGCCTGATCAGCATCGTTGGTCCTCAGCGCGCGTGAACGGTGGCGCCGGTCTCGCCCGCTTTATTTCTTTTCCGGGGCGGCGGGTGTCAAAGGTTGCGTATTCGTCTGCACGGGTGCTGCGGGCACGATGGAGCCGCCCTCATTGGCGTTATGCGAGCCGATGTAGGTGAGCAGAAGCGAGGTCACCATGAAGAGAACGGCGGCGCCGGTCGTGACCTTGCTCAGGAAGTTCACGGGTCCCCGCGTGCCGAACATCGTGTCGCTCGATCCGCCGAAGGCGGCGCCCATGCCGCCGGCCTTGCCCGCCTGGAGAAGCACGGAGAGAATCAGGCAAATCGCAACGGCTACATGCAAAACGGTCAAGACTATCGTCATTTCCTCACTCTTTTCATGTCGATGCGGAATCCGTCCGCGCGGCGCGGATGATTTCCAGAAAATCTGCGCCATTCAGGCTCGCCCCGCCGATGAGGCCGCCGTCGATGTCGGGCCCGGCGAACAAATCCGCGGCGTTGTCCGGTTTCACGCTGCCACCGTATAAGATACGCGTTTCCTGCGCGCATTCCAAGCCAAAAATCGCCTCCAGCCGCTCGCGGATGAACGCGTGCGCCTCCTGGGCCTGTTCGGGCGTGGCCGTGAGTCCCGTGCCGATGGCCCACACGGGTTCGTACGCGACGACGAAGCCCCCCGGAGGAGGAGAGGCGAACGCGCCCTGAATCGAGTGCTCCACCTGATGGGCGATGCGGGAGAGCGTGGTTCCGGCCTGTCTCGTCGTATACGGCTCACCGAGGCAGATGATCGGCGTGAGGCCCCCTGCGCTCGCCGCCTGCGCCTTTCGGGCGACGAGGCCGTCGCCTTCTCCCATCAATTCGCGCCTTTCGCTGTGCCCGAGGATGACGTGGGTCGCGCCCGCGTCGGTGAGCATCGGGACGCTCACCTCGCCGGTATACGCGCCGTCGGGATGATGGGAGCAGTCCTGGCCGGCCACGCCGATTGCGCCGCCTGCGAGCGTCTCCACCACGGCGGAGAGCGCGAGATAGGGCGGACCGAGCACGACCTCCACGCCCGGGAGGTCCTCTCCCGCGACGCCCTCGGCCACCTCGCGCGCGAGCGTCCGCGCCTCGCCAATCGTCTTGTTCATCTTCCAGTTGCCGGCCACGAGGGCGCGCCGCATCGTGAGTTCCTCTTTTTCGTTTCGGGGTTTTCAGCTTTTGTCCGTCAGGCAGGCCAGGCCGGGGAGTTCCTTCCCCTCGAGCAGTTCCAGGAAGGCGCCGCCGCCCGTGCTGATGTATGAGATGCGGCGCGATTCCCCCGCCGCGTGAACGGCCACGTCCGTATCGCCGCCGCCCACTATCGTCAGCGCGTAGGAGTTCGCCACGTGGTTCACCATCGCGTAGGTGCCGCGCGAGAAGGCGTCTACCTCGAACACGCCCATCGGCCCGTTCCAGATGATGGTCTTCGCGTCCTGGAGCACCTCGCCGAACAGGGTCGTGCTCGCGGGTCCGATGTCGAGCGCATACCACTCCTCGGGCACTTCCTGGGCCGGCACGACCTTGGTTTCCGCCGAGGCTTCGAACTTGTCCGCGATCACGTAGTCGCTGGGGAGGTAGAACTTCACCTCCAGCTCCTGCGCCTTGTTCATGACCGAGCGCGCCGTGTCCACCATGTGCTCCTCGACGAGGCTGTTGCCCATCTCGTAGCCCAGCGCGCGGTGGAAGGTGCCCGCCATGCCGCCGCCGATGATGATCTTGTCCATCTTGGGGAGTATCCGCTCGACGATGCCGATTTTCGCGCTCGCCTTCGCACCCCCGACGATCGCCACCACGGGGCGCATCGGGTTGTTCACCGCGCCGCTCAGGTAGCTGACCTCCTTGATCATCAGAAAACCGGCCACGGCGGGATTCAGGAACTTCGTGATCGCCGACATCGAGGCGTGGTTGCGGTGGGCGTTTCCGAACGCATCGCCGATGTAGATATCGGCCAGCGAGGCGAGTTCGCGGGCGAATTTATCGTCGTTTTTCTCCTCGCCCGGGTGAAACCGGAGGTTCTCCAGCAGGAGCACTTCGCCCGGCTTCATCTCCTCCGCCATGCTCCGGGTCTCCGCTCCCGTGGGTGTTGGCGCGAGGGGGCATGCCTTCTCCAGAAGCCGCGCCAGGCGTTTTGCGACAGT
>WTGD01000293.1 GCA_011523725.1 Nitrospinota bacterium | reverse complement strand
CGGGAATGCTCCGCCAAATGTACTGGGAGGCGCTCGTGCACTTGCGGACCATTCATCGCCTGAAGCTCAAACAGGGCATCACGCCCGTCGCGCAGATTCCGCGCGAGGGCTTGCTGCTCGATCCGTTTTTCTGGGGACCCGAGGATGAACCCAGGATGTGAAGACGCTCACCGCCCAAGTATATTGCCGAGGATGTTCCCGTGCCGTTCGTGACGCTGGAATCAGGCGTAGAGATATTCTATGAGACCAAAGGAGAGGGGCCTCCCCTTCTGCTGGTGAGCGGAACGGGCCATGACCACACCTTCTGGTCGGCGCAGCTTCCCCTGCTGAGCGCGGATTACCGCTGCATCGTCTTCGATAACCGGGGGGTGGGCAAGAGCACGGCCCCCGCGCCGGGGTATTCCCTGGCGGACATGGCGGATGACGCTGCGGGCGTTCTGGACGCCGCTGGTGTGGAGCGCGCCCACGTGATGGGTTTTTCGATGGGCGGACACATTTCCACCGAACTCACGCTTCGCCACCCGGAGCGCGTCGTCAGCCTGGGGCTTCACCACACCTGGGCGAGAAACTGCGCGCGCCTGGGTTCTTTTCAGCGCGCCCGCATGCGCCTCGCAGCGCGCGGCGAGCGCGAGGCGCTCGTGGAACTGAGCCTCCTGGGTCTTTATTCCCACGCTTTCTACGATGCGAACGCCGACCTGCTTGAGGAGAAAAAAAGGTGGCTCACCGAGCAATCAGGCGTCGACCTGGGCTGGGAGGGGCAACTGCGCGCCTGCCTAGAGGGAGACACGCTCGAGCGTCTTCACCGGATAGGGGTTCCCACGCTCATCACCTGTTCGGACCGCGACCTCATCGTCGACCCCCACCATGCGAAGGAGATCCACGAGCGCATCCAAGGTTCTAAGCTCATCATTATGGAGGGAACGGGCCACGTGGCGCTCATTGAGCGGCCGGATGCGTTCGCGCGCATCTGCCATGATTTCCTGGCCTCTTTGCCGTCGGGGTAGAGAGTCATGCCGAAACCGCCTTTTTCGGCAGCGGCGGCGTCCCCTCCGCCTCTCGGGAAGCGACTGAGACCGCTTTCGGTTTGACAAAGGCCGGGGCTTGAGGCAAGAAAAAACCGGTTTCATCCTCTTTGCTCATTGAACCGAACGGCCTGGATATTCGGAAAGCGAGGTGCGCCATCCTCAGGAAGATTTTCGGCTGGTTCACGCAAAAAAACGACTCTCTGCCTGCAGGCGGACCGCCCGCGTCGGGTGGCGGTTTCGGCCTGCCGATGGCGCCGGATCAGGCGGAGCAGGAAGCTCTTTTTGCCGAAAAAATCGAAGCCCACGGCAAGTGGCTCCAAAGTTCCGGCGCGCGCGGGGAGCGCGCGGATCTGGCGGGCGCGAATCTCGAAACCACCAGCCTGTTCATGGTGAATCTCATGAAAGCGGATTTGCGCGAAGCGCGTCTCGCAGGCGCCAACGCGCAATGGGCGAACCTGGATGGGGCGGACCTCGCCGGCGCCAATCTCGAAGGGGCCGATCTGTTCCAGTCCAGCCTCGAGGGCGCGAACCTCGCGGACGCGCGGATGGCCGGGGCGAACATGATGTCGGCAGGTCTCAAGTTCGCGGATTTGACGGGCGCCGACTTGAGCGGGGCCGACCTGCGCGGCGCATCGCTTCAGCGGACGAAACTCGGGGGCGCGAACCTCACGGGCGCGCTCGTCGACGACGCCGATCTGGAGCTTGCCGACCTCCGGAGCGTCGACCTCTCGGGCGTGCAGGGCCTTACCCCCGAACAGGCCGAAGGCGCGCTCAAGGACGCGGAAACGCTCTTTCCGGATGTGTGAGGGGCCTTCTCTAACTGCGGCCTTCGTTGAAGCGCGAAGTCGAGAAAGGTGCCGGCTACGTCATGCGAGCAGGGGCTCGACTTCCGAGGAAGATACGAGTTCCTTGATCAGCCCGTAATTCAGGCGCTGGTTCTCCCGTTTGAGGTTGGGAATTTCTTTTTCGACGAATTCATGGATTTCCATGGGGATTCGCCGGGGGTTCTTGTCTCCATAATGTATCAGGAGCCCCATGAGTTTTCCGCTGTGCTCGCCGACGAATATGCTTGTCGTATCGGTGCGTTTCCGCTCTATGGCTTTTTCGTTGTCGATGTAACGGAACGTGAGTTTCATTTTTTCCTGTTCTGAATCGGTGTTCACCGTAAGTGATTTCGGGATGTCGAACACGGATAGCGAAATGGACACTTTGGCGCCGCCGGTATCTTTACGAACTTCCTGCGCTTTAAGAAGGCGATGGAAGTTTTCTGAATCGAGTATGAGGGTTTTTTCCGTCATCGAATTGCCTCCCGGTCAACGATTACTATAGCAATTTTCCAATAGTGGCGGCAATGGATTCAATCAGGTCCTTATTCCCGGATTCGTCCAAAAAATCATCAGGATTTCTACTGTCTACGACGAGAACGCCCCATTTTTTCCCGTCTAAATTTCGTATGGGCGTAGCGGCGATGCTTCTCGCTTTCACTTTCAGTTGTTTCGCTTTACGCAAAGGTAAATGGCTCTCCATTGCGTACTCTTTGCATTTCTCGTCGTCATCGCGCCATTCCGAAGGAATTTCCGGTAGGTCGAAATAGTTGAGAATCGTATCTTTGAACCAGGCCTGTCCTGCAATGCCTTCATTCTGCATTTCGCTGTCGTTGTTAATCTGAAATGATTGTACATTCCTCTGATATTGCGTTCCCGAGCGGCAAAAGAATTTCAGTTTGGTTTCTCTGCGATTCGCCTTGAAGAGGGTCGCTCGGTGATGAAACATTTCATCGGCAGGTATATTCTTGAATAATGCGTCCCGTAAAATATCCAGAGCGCTTTTGTAGGGTGCTTTGGATATCCAATTGATATATTCCTCTCCAGCGAACGCCGCCACGGCGGTAACACCTAAGAAGATGTAAATTTCGGGTTTATTGAAATTTAGCGACGGTAGTATCGCAATTAAAAGAAGGCATATGAATTGACCTGTTTTGGCTACACGGACGAGCTTCTTGTGTTGCATGAAAATGCTTTCTGGGTCCTCATAATGCTGGTTAGCTATGTTCTTATGGTATATGCGGGAAATAGAAAAAACAATAATAGTTGCGTCCGTCATAAAACGAATCGCAGGTGTTGGAAAATGTGTGCACACGCTTTTGAGGGTTTGGTTCTCGGCGCTCCCCTCCCGTCTTTTTCTTTTACAGGATTCGGTTTATGATGGATTTTTGGGGAAACAACGAGCAGGAGTAATACGACATGTCGCAGACGACGCAGATAGTCGACCAGGAAGTCGATCTGGTGGAGTACTACTACGAGCAGGGCTACTCGGACGGGCTTCCTGTCGCCCCGCCCACGCCCGAGAAGATAGACGCCGCCGTCGCGGCCTTAGGGGGCGATAAGGACCTCATCGAGTGCCGCGTGCCCCCACGCTGGGGCAACCTCACGAGAGAGGTTCTCGCGATCAACATGGTGATGGCGGGTTGTAAGG
>WTGD01000113.1 GCA_011523725.1 Nitrospinota bacterium | reverse complement strand
CCTTAATGATACCGGAGCCGGCCTCCCCGGCACCGGTTTCATCGAGGCTTGCCCCCGCATTTTCCCGCATTTGCGGTCCGCGCGGGTTCGGGGGACTGCGGTATGATGGCGGCGCCGATCGATCCGTTCGGGGCAAAGGGAATTTCCGAAAAATTCGATAAATACCGATAAATTCACGGGGTTATTCGATAAATTTCCGAAAATTAAATTGGCTGGAAGTGGCGCCGGGGAACCCAAGCGCAGGGGAATTCTGCCATGATCCGCGCCTTCTGCGATGACGGCAAATGCGGGGAATTGCGGGGTTGAAAATCCCCCGGGCGGGCGCCCGGGGGAGGTCAAAATCCGCTTAATTCCTGCTCAAAACGAAGACGCTCGAAACCGCGCCCGGCCCGCCCAGGGTGTGGCCGAGCGCGCGTTTGGCGCCCTTGACCTGCCGCTCGCCGCAGCGCCCCAGGAGCTGGTTCGTGAGGTCGGCCACCACGCGCGCGCCCGTGGCGCCGATGGGGTGGCCGCAGCTCTTGAGGCCGCCCGAGGTGTTCACGGGCAGTTCGCCGCCGAGCCTGCTCGCGCCGCTCTTCACGAAACCGGGACCCTCGCCCTTCTCGACGAAGCCCAGGTCTTCATAGTTCAGGATCTCCGTAATCGTAAAACAATCATGCACTTCCGCGACGTCTATCTCCTCGCGCGGGTTCGTCACGCCGGCCTGCTCGTAGGCCTGGCGGGCGGCCTCCTGCGTGGCCTCGAAGCCGATGAAGCTGAACTTGGGGTTGAACGCCGTGGTGATGTAGCCCGTCGCGCACGAGAGGCCCATGCCGTCGATCAGGACGTAGTCTTTCTTGTCGAAGCGCGATTCGGCGAGGTCCGCCCGGCAGAGTACGACCGCTGCGGCGCCGTCCGTCGTGGGGCAGCAGTCATAAAGCCCCAGGGGTTCCGTGACCGGCGGGGCTTTCAGGACCTGCTCCTTGGTGATCTCCTTTCTGAAGTGCGCGCGGTTGTTCAGGCTGCCGTGGTAGTGGTTCTTCACCGCCACCTCGGCCAGGTCCTCTTTGTCCGCGCCGAACTCCTCGAAATACCGCCTCGCCAGGACGGCGAAGCTGCCCGGCGCCGTGCGGCCCTTCGAGTACATAGGGTGAAGTTTTTCAACGTGTTGCGCGACCAGGCTGCCCCGGGGCGGGACCTCGCGCATCTTCTCGGCGCCGACGGCGAGGACGACGTCGTGCATGCCCGAAGCCACGGCCATCGCCGCCATGCGGACGGCCTCCATGCCGGTGGTGCAGTAGTTCGCGACACGCGAGACGGGCTTGGGGTAGAGGTTGAGGGCTTCTGCGAGCGAAGGTCCGCCCGTGCCGTCGAAGCCCCAGCCGAGCGGGAGGTAGGTGCCCAGCCACGCGGCTTCGACGTCATCGCCGCTCACGCCCGCGTCCTCATAGGCCTCGAAGGCGGCTTCCACCACGAGGTCGTTATAGCTCTGCTCGAAGAGTTCCCCGAATTTCGTGATGCCCGCGCCGATGATGGCGACTTTTCCGGCGATGCTTCCGCTCATGGCCAACTCCTTGAAATAAGATGGTTTCCCCCGAAAAAGTCGAATCCCTATTCGGCGGGGCGCAGCTTCCAGAAGTAATTATAATACCCATCGCCCTGATGGAGAAGCCGGAAAGTGAGTTCGCACTCCATGCCGATGTGGACCTCGTCTTTCACGTGGTTCGTCATCTGGCCGTAGAACCGACCGCCGCCCTCGAGTTCGACCGTGGCCATCGTGATGAAGCCCTCGGGCGAGGGTGGCAGGTAGTCGTGCACGAAGGTGAAGATTTTGCCTTTGCGGCTGAGTTTCCGCTCATCCCACTCATCCCGCGCGCCGCAGGCGTTGCAGACCTGCTGGCGGGGATACTGAAGCTCTCCGCATGCGCGGCAAACCCCCGCCATCAGGCGCATGGTCGCCCGGTTTTCCTTCCACAGGATGCTGGGCGAGGTGAAGGGTCTGATCTCCTCCTCGGGCGATAAACCATTGAATTTCAACCACTGGCCGTAATTCCTGATGGGCTGCGCGCGCTCCAGGGACCAGCCGAGACCCCGCTGCGCCCTTAAAGAGTGGACCTTCTCCGTCGCCCGGAGCAGGATGGCCTCGCCCCCGCTCCCGTGCCCCGCGACGATGACGTGCTCGCCCGGTTCCGCGCCCTGGAGGGCATCGACGAGGGCGAGCAGCGGCGCCGCCGCGCCTGAATCCCCGAGACGCGCGATGAGGGGGTTTTCGGGATACGCCGAGTCGGGAAAGCCCAGTTTCCGGGCGATCGCCGCGTGGGTGCGGGCGTCGGGGGCGTAGACGAGCACACGCGCGATGTCTTCCCTCGTGGCGCCCGTCTGGTCGAGCAGCCCCTCGACGGTGGCGACGCTCTGGCGCACGTAGCCGTAGTCCTGGATGAACTTGGCGTCGCCTGCGGAGACGGCGCCCTCACCCGGCAGGCGCCACCTGTCGATGAAATCCTCGGACCATGAATAAACCGCCTCGATCTCGGCGGCGACGTCGTCTCCCTTGCCCAGGAGCACCGCCGCCGCGCCGTCGCAAAGGCTTAATTCATCGGGGCTTCCGGGCAGCGCGGGCCTTTTCTCCGCCGCCACCACGGCCGCTGATTTGGAGGAGCCGGCCTCGATGGCGTCACACGCGGCCTTGAGCGCGGACGTGCCCGCGCGCACCGATCCGCCCGCATCCAGGGTGAAGAGTTTTTCGGGCAGATCCGCCGCCGCGGCGAGCACGGAAGCGTTTGATTTTTCAGCGTATGGGTGGGTCGTGGAGGCGAAATAGAGCGAATCGACCCCGCAGTCGCCCCAGCCCGCGGCGTTGATCAGCGCCTCCACCCCCATGGTGATGGGGTCTTCGTCGAAACCGGCCAGCGGGCGTGACGCCCTCGGGCTGCCGGTTCCCCATACGGCCCGCACGGTGTCCCCGCCCAGCCGATGAAAGGGTATATATGCTCCCACGCTTGTGATTCCGGCCATTTCGCCTCCTTGAAGTTTTCTGGAAACCGGGGAGCTTTTTCGCTTGCGCGGGCGAAATAGTCAAGCCGCGCGGGGGTTGCGCGGCCCGGCCGGTGTGCGGAAAACCGGATTCGCGGATTTTGCTCCCGGGCGCCTTCTCCTCACGCCGTAATTCTTCTATGATGCGGGTGCCCGCCGACTATTGTTCTCTTACCGGAGAGGGGATGAATGAAACTTCATGTTGAATACTGCGAAAAGTGAAACTACGGCCCTCGTTATGAGCAGTTGGCTCAGGACTTGAAAAAACATTTCCCGGACCTGGAAATCGCCGGAAACGAGGACGGGAATTTCCGCGTCGGTTCTTTCGAGTTGGTGCTCGACGGTGAACTTCTGTGGTCGAAACTCGACTCGGGCAACTTTCCCGCGGAAGAAGAAGCGGTCAATCTCATACACGAGGGTGTGAAAGCATGAGTTGCAAGGGAGAGGGGTTTTCCGATCACATCGCCGCGGTGGGCGGGGAACCCATGATGGAGGT
>WTGD01000235.1 GCA_011523725.1 Nitrospinota bacterium | reverse complement strand
TTCTGGCCGGCGGCGAAGTGACCTCGACGATCCGCAAGGGCATCATCGACGCGGACGCGCTCGGGCAGGACTCGGACCTGCTCGTCATCGGCATGTTGTCTGCGCTCCTGGCGGCCGCCGTCTGGCTGACGGTCGCCTCCCGATTCGGCTGGCCCGTCTCGACTACGCACTCGATAGTCGGCGCGATCATCGGATTCGCGGTGGTGGCGGTCGGGTTCGAGGCCATCCGCTGGTGGGGCGTGGCGACGATTGTCGCGAGCTGGGTCGTCACGCCCGTCATCGCCGGAGCGATCTCGTTTCTGCTGGTTCTGAGCGTGCAGCGGCTGATCTTCAACAAGGACGATCCCGCCGTCTACGCGCGCCGTTATGTCCCGGTCTACATCTTCGCCGCGGTGCTCATCACCTCGGTCGTGACGTTCGTCAAGGGCCTGAAGCACGTCGGCCTCGATCTGGGTACACCCATGGCGATCCTCTATTCGGTGCTTTTGGCCGCCGTCGTCGCTTGCGCCGGCCGCGTCGTCATCAACCGCATGAGCTTCGAGGGCGGCGACTCTCACTCGGGGGGAGGGTCGCGCTATACCAACGTCGAGCGGGCGTTCGGCGTCCTGATGATCATCACCGCCTCAGGCATGGCGTTCGCCCACGGTTCCAACGACGTGGCCAACGCCATCGGGCCGCTGGCCGCCATCATCGGCGTGGTGACGACCGGCGCGGTTGCTTCCAAGTCGGCGGTTCCGCCCTGGCTCCTGCTGGTCGGCGCCGTCGGCATCGTCGTCGGCCTGGCGACGTTCGGCTACCGGGTGATGGCGACCATCGGGAGGAAGATCACCGAGCTGACGCCGAGCCGCGGGTTCGCCGCCGAATTCGCCGCCGCTTCGACGGTGGTGGTGGCGAGCGGGACGGGGCTGCCGGTTTCGACGACGCAGACGCTCGTGGGCGCGGTGATCGGGGTCGGCCTGGCCCGCGGCGTGGGTGCCCTCGACTTCGGCGTGGTGCGGACGATCTTCGTGTCCTGGATCGTGACGCTTCCCGCCGGGGCCGCGCTCGCGGTGCTCTTCTACTCCATCCTGAGCCTGCTTTTCGCCGGGGGGGCCGGGCCATGAGATTCGCCGAAGAACTCCTTCTCCTGCTCCGCGCCGAGGACGGAACGCTCTCGCGGGCGGCTGAATGGTTGGTGCGGGCCGGGCTCGGCGCCGCCGTGTTGATGGACCTCGCGCTCGAGAACCGCATCGACACCGACTCCGACGGGCTGTTCCTCACCGAACCGGCGCCGACCGGCGACCCCCTGCTCGATCCGATGCTCGCCGAGATCGCGCAGGCGGAAACGACCCATGACGCCCTCTACTGGGTGGATCACGCCACCCGGCATGCCGATGAAATCCGCGAAACCGCGCTGGAGCGGCTCATCGGGAACGGCGTCCTGGAGATGAAGGATGAGCGCTACCTGTGGATATTCGGTACGAAACGCTACTTCGTCCTGGACGAGAAGGTCGAACGTGATCTGGTGCAGCGCATCAAGACGGTGCTCTTGAGCGAGGTGATTCCCGACCCCGAGGATATCGTCATCATCACCCTCGCGGACGGCTGCGGCCTCATCGCCCCGCTGCTGTCCCCGGACGAGGCGGCCCGCGCCGCGCCGCGGCTCGAACTGGTGCGGATGATGGACCTGATCGGGCGGGCGTTCCTGAACGCCATGGACGTGGCCGTCCAGCCCGCCGCGGGCAAACTCGATCAGGACTGATCCCGCCGGCCCCCGCCGATTCGCTTTGCAAGGCAAGATCGGGATTGAGTCCGCGCGACGCACGGCTCGGTCAACCAGGGGTGTCTGCGGCTGATGACGATTAGAAGAAGATAATCAGCAGGAAGAGGCTTACCAGGCCGCCGATCATGAAACACGCGGCGCTGACGGTGCCGGCCACCGTGGTGTAGTCCGCGATGCGAAACGTCTCGCTTTTCACCGTGAAGAGCACTTTCGTGCGGTCCAGGTTGCCGTCGACGAACTGCTTGAGCCCGTCTTCCGCCCCGTGCGCTTCCTTCACCGAGACCAGGGTCACCAGGACGAGGGTGAGGGCCGCCATGAGAACGCCGGTTCCGAACACGATCAGGGCCAGCAGCAGCAGCCAGTGGAAGAATGCGTTCTCGGCCTTCGCGGTATTGCTCATGAACCCGATGATCAGCGCGGTGCCGCCCGCATTGCCGTAGAGCAGCATGCGCCCCGACTCGGTGATGAGCCGGAACATGGTGCCGCGCCGCAGGGCGATGACTTTATAGAGTTCGCGCAGCCACTCCTCGCCGACTTCTTCGGTGGAAAACTCATCTACCTTTTTCAAGGCCGCTATCTCCTTTCGTGGGCTCGCTCCAGCTCCCGGGATTCGGTCATCCTGACGTATTTCGAGCCGAAGTTGGTCCCGGGCTTGAACTCAACGGCCCAGTCGTCGATGAGCATTGGGCCGGAGGCCAGGGCCTGCTGCAGGAATCTCTCTCGCGTCACTTCCTTGCCCGTGCGCTCCAGCACGGCGATGACGAAGCGCCCGAGAATGTAGCCCTCCAGGGACAACTGGCTGAAGGCGGGCCGAGCGGAGCCATTGCCCTTCGCCTCCGCTCTCGCCAGCATGGCGCGCTGATAGCTCCTGACGATTTTTCTGCTCGTGTCGTTCGCGTCCGGCATCACGTCGCTCATCATGAGCTTGCCGCTCGGCGCGTCCAGCTTCCGCCTCGAATCCTTGGATTGGGCGATGGACAGAACAGCCATGGTGTAGTCATACCCCAGGTCGTTCGCGAGATTGATGATCTCCATACTGGCCGCACCCGTCCCGCCGATCATCAGGACGTCGAGGTCGGCTTTTTGCAGGACGAACAGGCCCGCGTGAACGGCATGGGTATTGCGCGAAAAACTTGCTTTCGCCAGGACGCGGAGTTTGTGTTCGGCGAGCGCCGCCCGGTAGCTCTTTAATATGGAGCGCCCGAAAGCGTCGTCCTGGTAGATGATGCCGAAGCGCTTCTTCCCGTGGTCGCGGACGATGTGGTCCACAAGGGCGCGGACTTCCTGGGAATAGCTCGCCCGCAGGTGGACGAGGTTGGGATACCGCTTGGCGTCGCGCAGAAAGTCGGCGCCGCTCAGGACGCCCACCAGCGGAATCCCGGCGTTTCGCAGCACGGGCGCGGCACGCTTCGTCGTCGGCGTTCCCGTGCCGCCGATCAGGGCGAGCACGTCGTTTTCGGCGGCGAATCTCTTCGCGTTCGCCGCGGCTCTTTGCGGCTCGTATCCATCGTCGAGCGAAATCAGCTTAAGCTGCCTGCCGCCTACGCCCCCGAGCGCGTTGCGCTCCGCAAGCGCCGCGAGGAGGCCGCTCTGGAAGAGCAGGCCGGGGACCCTGGCCGGCCCCGATATAGATACGGTCTGGCCGAAAACGACCGCGTTTGCGCTCACGCCGGGCGCCGCCGCCGAGAGCGGCGGGGCCAGCAGCAGCGCCAGCGCGAAAAAGGGCGCCGCCCGAAGGGTTCCGAGCAGTCGATCCATCATCGTTTTTTCCCGCCCCCGTGGTT
>WTGD01000419.1 GCA_011523725.1 Nitrospinota bacterium | reverse complement strand
CGCGCAGGTGACCGCGCACGATTACGACCTCGCCCTGAACTTCGGCCCCAAGGCGAAGAACGGCGAAGACGCCATTCACGTCGAAGACCCCGAACAGACCCTGGCGCGCCTGGGCGGCGACCTGAACGACGAGCACGTCCTGAGATTCCAGAAGGGCATGACGCTCATCGAGGTAGCCCACAAGATCCACGGCACGTTCCGCTGGGCGGGGCGCGCCGCGCTCGCGAACCGCGAGAGACCGGGTCTTTTTCATATCTGGCACACGCTCGAGGACGCGCGGTGCGAAAACCGTCTCGCGGAAACGCTGCCCGGCACCAGGAAGAATTTCAGGGCCTTCATTCTCCCGGCCATCGAGGCGGCCGAGCGCAACCACATGGGCGGACAACTCCCTTTGTTTCTTCAAATCCAGTGGGGGATCTACCTCGCCGGGATCGGGCAGACGCCCGGCCTGCCCTCTTCGCGGCCCGGGGATTTGCCCGCGGCCTGGTTCGACACCGCCGTCGTCCAGATTTTTCACAGGCTCATCCCGCTGATCGACCGCGCCTGCGCCGCCGATGACCCCAAGACCGCCTTCGATTGCGCGAACGAGATTTACGACGCCATCCAGCGCTATCTCACCGAAGAACAACTCGCCCGGATGAGCGAGGATCAGGACCTCTCGGATATCCCCGAGGAAATTCTGGAGAAAATCGAGAGCCAGAACCTCGAAGGCGACGATGACGAAGCCCTCGATATGCTACACCCCGAAGCGGCGGAGGAAATCGACGAGGAAGACGTGGGCGAGCAGGTCGAACTCAGCCCCGAGGAACTCGCGGCGCTCGGGCACTGGGCCGCCCCCTGGTTCGAACTCGAAGGGAACAAGAAGGAAATCCACCCCACCGCCGAGCATCCCGACGAACGCACCATCGTATTGCCGCCCGAGGGCAAGGCCGAGGAATACACGGCCGTCATCGACAACGCGGGCAGCCAAATCAAAGTGCTGGTGTGGAAGCTCATGCAGATCATCCAGGAGAGAACCTACACGCGCTACAGCGGCTCGCACCGCTCGGGCAAGCTGAACCTGCCGAAGCTGTGGAAGCAGCGGCTCGGGAAATTCCATCTCTTCCACCGAAGAGAAGAACCCGACAAGCTCGACGTGTGCTTCACCCTGCTCGTGGACGAGAGCGGCAGCATGAACCGCGAGTCGAAATACATGGCTGCCAGGGAGGCGACCATATTCTTCGCCGAAGCGCTCGACCGCCTCGACGTGCCCTTCGAGGTCATCGGCTACTCCACCGAGAGTTCCGAAGCCGCCATGGCGGCGGCCCTGGGCCACATCCCGGCGTTCAAGTTCCGCCACATCCGGCATTCTCCGCTGCAGCACCGCATCTACAAGGGTTTCGAGGATCAGTTCGCCCAGATCAAACACAGGCTCGTCAACATCTATCCGCGCTTCAACAACTGGGACGAAGAACACCTGCTCTTCGCCTACCGCAGGCTCATCCAGCGGCCCGAGGAGGAAAAAATCATCATCATCACCTCCGACGGCCAGCCCAACGGGGACGCGACCCACCTCGTGAACACGGTGAACCGGCTGCAGAAACTCGGCGTGCGCGTCATCGGCGTCGGCGTGGTGGACCCTTTCGTGGAGCAGATCTACCCCAACCACATCGTGGTGCAGGACCTCTCCCAGCTTTCCACCGAACTCGTGAACATCCTGAGGCGCGAGCTGCTCGGCGGCCTGGAGAGCCGCACTTGGTAGCGGAAGACGACATCGTTCGCTCCCTCGGGGTCGGGCCTGGCCAGAGCGTCGCGGCGGTCGGCGGAGGCGGAAAAACAAGCCTGCTGACGGCCATCGCCAGAGAGTTTCACGCCCAAAGCGGAAAGCCCGCGATTCTCACGACGACGACGAAGATATTCGCACCGCTGCCCGAGGAAGGGATCGGGCTCGCCTTGGGCGACGCCGCGACGCTCTCCAAAAACCTCCGCCCTTACATGGGCGCTTGCGGCGTCTCGTGGTTCGCACGCCGCCGAGAGGGAAAATCACCGGTCCCGGGCCGGGAGAGCGAGCGGCGCATGAAGCTGAGCGGTTTTACGCCTTCGGAAATCGCCCGCTTCACGCTGGGTAACGCCCTCACGCTCATCGAGGCGGACGGCGCGAGAAGACTGCCCATCAAGGCGCCCGGCCCCGGTGAACCCGTATTGCCGGAAAATATCGACGCCGTGCTGGGCGTCGTGGGACTCGATGCGCTGGGCGCGCCTTTGAGCGAAGCGCACGTCTTCCGTCCCGGGACGCTCGGGCGAATATGCGGCCTGGAAGCGGGCGAGGAGATAACGGCCGAGTCCGTGGGGAAATTATCCGCGCATCCCGATGGTCTTTTCCACAAGGTCGATGACGGCGCCCGCAAGTGGATCGTCATCAACAAGGCCGATTTGGGAACCTCGCTGGAAAAACTGGAAAAAACGGCCTATACTATATGGGAACTGGCCGGAAAGCCTTGTGGCCCGGCGGACGGTATTCTCTTCACATCTTGTAAGAACAACGAATGTGAAGTTATCCTGCGAATAATGCCGGATGCGTAGCAATCATGACTACACGAAAGCGGAGCAACGAATGAGCAAGGACGTTTTCAGGGAAATGGCAAAGCTCAAGGGAGACGGCCAGAGCGGCGCGCTCGCCACCGTCGTGGCCCGCAAGGGGTCCGCGCCCATGAGCGGCGATGCGAAAATGCTCGTGCGCGAGGACGGCAGCACCGAGGGCACGGTCGGGGGCGGTTGTCTCGAAGCCGAGGTGTGGGAAACCGCGATGAGCGTCCTGGAAACGGGCGAACCCGAAAAGCTCCGCTTCGACCTCACGCAGCAGGAAGCGGAGGACAGCGGGCACATCTGCGGCGGCGTGGTGGAGATACTCGTGGAGCCTTTCCGGGCGTTTCAGGAAGAGTTGCTCGACGAGATCAACCGCATCAGAACCGAGGGCGGAAGTGCTGCGCTCGCGACCATCGTCCAGCCCGGTGAACTCGACGTCCCGGTGCCGGAAGCCAGAAAGATGCTCTTCCGGCGCGACGGCAGCGCCGTGGGCGAGATTCCCGACTACTCGACGGAAATCTGGGCGGAGAGCACCCAAATCATCCGAAACGGCAGTCCCACGCTCCTGCAGTTCAACAGGGACGCCGCGCGCGCGGGAGAAAAGCGCTCGACGCTCGCGGAGGCGACCGAAATCTTCGTCGAACCCATCTCCGGCCAGCCACTCGTCTATATGTTCGGCGGCGGGCACGTGTCGTTTTGTGTCGCGCAGGCGGCCTACCTCGCGGGTTTCCGCGTTTCGATCGTCGAAGACAGGCCCTCGTTCGCCAACAAGGAGCGCTTCCCGATGGCGGAATCGTTCTATGTCGGGGAATTCCCTGAAATCTTCGAGAAAATCCCCGTCGATGAGTCCGACTACCTGGCCATCATCACCCGCGGCCATTCGAACGACGAGGTCGTCCTCGAATGGGCGATGAAAACGGACGCGCGCTACATCGGGATGATAGGCTCCAAAAGCAAGGTGCTGCTCACCTATCGCCACCTCCAGGAC
>WTGD01000124.1 GCA_011523725.1 Nitrospinota bacterium | reverse complement strand
GGCAACCCCCCCTACCCCCCCTTGTCAGGGGGGTATAAAAAGGCGATGCGCCCCCGCCGGGTAGAGAAGGGCTTTGCTTTTGCCCGTTTGCCGAGGGGGACTTTTTTCGTCTCCCGCGTCGAGGGATTTTGCTTTTTCTTGCCCCCCTGACAAGGGGGGGTAGGGGGGGTTGATTCCGACGAGAGGATTCGTGTGGAAGCGTCCTTCCGGGTAAAGGCGACCTCCCCCGGCGAGGACTTTTTCAACACCCCCCGGGAGGGAGAATTCGATCTTCACGAAGCCGTGCGGCCTGCCGTTGCCACCGCCGCCCTATTGCCCGCCGCGGGCCTCGGCGGTGATGAGCTCTAGGATCTCCTGGCTGGTTATCGCGCCCGTGAACTCGCCCGATTCGCGCTCCAGCACCGGCATTATCGTCAGCGAGTTTTCCGTCATCCGCTGCAGGGCGTCTTCCACGTGCTCGTCCGGCCACGTGTTCGGCGTGGTTCGCCGCGCTATCTTCTCGAGCTTCGTGTCGAACCAGGAGTGTTTGGGCAGATAGCGCAGCATCGCGAGCGACACGACGCCGGCCAGCGCGCCCCCTTCCGCGACCACGTAGTCGTGCTGGTGGGACGTGATCCACTCATCGGCGAACTCGCGCACCGAGAGCCCGGGTCCCGGATAGGCGCGCGTCCGGTCGATGACGTCGCCGACGGTGATGTCCTCCAGGGCGAACCGGACCAGCGTAGGCGGCAGGGTCGGCGGCGGCGTGAACCGGCCGGAAGACTTGGCGCGGCTGACCGCGAAGCCGATGACCGGCGGCGCGAAAAGGATATAGGCCAGCATCATGAGAACGAAGAGCGAGAAGACGGCCCGCCCGATGACGTCGTGTTCCAGGAGCACCAGCAGGACGGCGATTTCGGCCACGCCCTTGGCCATGAGACCCGTCGCGATGGTGAAAGGCGCGTCGAGCCGCGCCACCATCGCGCCCAGGGACGCTCCGGCGAACTTCCCGATCAGGGGGACCACCGCCAGCGCCGCAATGGTCAGCGCCGGCAGTTCGGTGAACGAGAGGTCGAGGTGCAGCCCGGCCGAACTGAAGAAAAGGGGCACGAAAAACCCGTCGGCGATGCTCTTCATGCTCGGGATGATGTCGCGCTGCACCTGATGCGGCAGCCGGGACAGGGCGACGCCCAGGAGCAGCGCGCCCAGAGAGCCGTGCAGGCCGAGCCTTTCGGCGCACACGACCGCGACGAGCAGGGTGCCCAGGATCAGGCCGAAAGAAAGATGAGGGACGCGCAGAAGGCGCTCCAGATACACGATCAGCAGCGGAATGACCCGCCCCGCCATCACCCAGGTCACCACGATGAAGGCGGCGATCTGTCCCAGCAGGAGGAGCACGCCCTTCCAGCTCAGGGAGTGAGCGTGCTCGCCGATTGTCATCCCCACCATCAGCAGCACCAGCAACTCGGCGATGAGCGCGGTCGTGAACAGCTCGATCCCGATGGGTTCCCGCAAGCGGTCGGTGTCGATCAGCACCTTGGCGAGGACGCCCAGGCTGGTCAGGGACAGGACTCCCGCGAGAGCCAGCGCGCCGTTGAAATCGAGCCGCAGCCCGAAATCATGGAACAGGTCCATGGTGACGACGAGCGAGGCCATGAGGGGAATGGTGACCGCGATGAGCGCAGCGGCGAAGAACCGGCCGCGCAGCGCCGCCATGAATCCCGTGACGTCGATCTCGTCCAGGCCGATGATGAAGAAGTAGAGGAAGATGCCGAGGGCCAGGAAGATTTGTATGTAGCCGCTCAGTTCGACGAGGCCCAGGACGGGGCCGAGGAGGACGCCCGTGGCCATGTATGCGACGATCGAGTTCAGCCGGAAACGCCGGAAAATTCCCTCGGCCAGCTTGGCGACGACGATGAGCACGCCGACGGAGAATAGCGCATCTTCAAGCATGTCGAGTCCCGCGGCCAGTGGCGGACCGCCTTCCTTTCCTGCAGATCGAATGAACTACACCGGCGGCGTAAAAAAGAGGTTAGCCAAAGCTGCGGGCAATCTACTGCGATTCAGGATCGCCGCGCAAGTTTTTTCCCGTCCATTGTTCCAGGTCCGGCCCTGCGCTAATCTGCCGGGGAAGCACCTGCCCGGGGCCTGTCGAACCAAAGGCAGGATGCCGAAAGCATTGCAAAGCGCGCCCCGAGGGGAGCGCATCCTGGGCCTGGCGCAATCTGCACCCGTGGCGGTGCGCCTGAAACCGGGAGAACCGGAGGAGCGTACAATGCAGCGCAGAAGAAACCGGCTTTCACTTCTTTCAGCAGCCGTGTCGATCTTGATCATGTTGTCCGGTTGTGGAGGCGGCGGGTCGGTGGTCGATCCGGCGCCCATGCCGCCCATGGACGATTCTGTGATTCCGGGGACGAATGAAATCGAAGACGTTTTGAGCGGCTTGCGGAGCAGTTCGAAATCTCCCGCGCTGGCTCGGTTCGGCGCTGATCCCCCGCCTCCTGACGCCGTAACGTGTGAGGCGCTGTTGTTGGGATGTGAAGGAGGGCTCGGGCCGGTTCACTACCGGGCGGTCGGCGAGTTCGACTTTTCCGGCTTCCGTTTCATCGAACGCCGCCGCGGCGTGTCTTTGGCGGAAAGGAGGCGGGTTTCAGGAGGAGGGGGTGATGCTGCCAACTACCGCGCCCTGGCCGGCTGGATGGATCATAGTTTTTTCCTTGTCAAGACGCCCGGAATCGAGGTGGTGTCTGAAGAAAACCGCGTTTCCGCAAACTACTATGGCGCCTATTCGATAGGAAACATAATCGATTCGAATCCGGATGTTCCGGCCGGCGGCGCCGCGACGTGGTCCGGGATCATGGTTGGCATCCGTATCGCCGAGCCGGATGGTTTCGTCAAGGGCGATGCCACGATAACGGTTTCCAGTCCGCAGGGAAATCCCGGTCTGCGGGTCGATGTCGAGTTCAGGAACATGAAGGACGAACAAGCGGGAGTGAATTTCGATGATGTTTCCTGGGAGGGGCTGGCGCTGAGAAACGGGTCGTTCGGCGTCGTTCCCCTCAGCGACGGCTGGGCGGATTCCACACGGCATCCTGCGAGGAGGGGCATTTCCGGCCGGTTCTACGGCCCGAACCACGAGGAAGTGGGCGGCTTGTTCAGTTTCAGGGCGCCTGCTGCCGGAAACGGCAGGGCCGGTGGAGATATTCACGACGTTTCCGGCGCATTCGGCGCCAGGCGCGACTAGCACGGCCACGAACGCACGGGCTTGACGTTAGGCATGATATTCCCTATATTATGATAATTATTGAATCTCACGCATCATCCCGGAGGATGTCCGCATGAGTGGAACCTTGTCCCTGATCGATCTGACGCCGGAGGAGGTCGAGCGGTTGCCCGCCAGTCTGCGGAGGAGGATCGGTGGTTCCTCGCGTTCGAAAGATTCCCTGCCCGGCGCCTGGCTCCTCGTGGGCGAACGCGCAGAGGGACGGGCGGAACTGCTCGAACGCGCGCTCGAAGTGCTGCCTTCTCTTGCGGCCGAACGCGGATCCAGATTATCCGAGGCGAACATCGAGAAGATACTCGAC
>WTGD01000421.1 GCA_011523725.1 Nitrospinota bacterium | reverse complement strand
GTTAGGGGGCCGGAGGGGGAGTAGTATTCAGTCGAGAGGAGGGCGATTTCTTGAGAAAGAGCGTCGCGATGGGCTACGTTCCATACGATGAGGCGTTGACCGAAAAGGCGCGGGAAAACCGCAGGAACCCTACCCCGGCGGAGAAGAAGCTATGGTTCGAAGTTTTGCGCAGCAGGCAATTGTCCGGGTTGAAGTTCACTCGTCAAAAGCCGCTGGATCGCTACATCGTCGATTTCTATTGCGCCGAACTGATGCTCGCGATTGAGATAGACGGCGACAGCCACGTCGGTCGCAAGCGATGTGATGAAGTCAGAGCGCGCAGTCTGAACGCGCTGGGCGTCGAGGTCGTCCGATACACCAACGCCGAGGTCATGAATCGCGTCGATGGTGTGTACGTCGATTTGTTGAAGCGCGTTTCGGATATGTGAACCCTCAGCCCTCCTTGTCGAACCCCCCAACCCCCCTTGTCGGGGTCAAAACCGACCGAAGAGGGAGGTTTTGCGAGCCGATGTGTTTCTCGTCAATGGCTTATGCAAACGCTCGTTCCTTACTCGCGTTTGACCCCTGTTAAGGGAGAGTAGGGGGGCTGGTTTCGAGCCAGGAGGCGGGAGAGTTGATTTTAGGGGGCCGATGTAGCAGACTTCGGCATCGTTCGTTCGGATGGGGTCCTCCTCGCCCGGGCGGCGCACACGCGAATTTCGTCGCCAATGGAGGAAACGGACGAGAAGCGGATGCGCTCGTCTCACGCCGCAAATCATGAAAAAATCTATACTGCTCGCGGTCTGCATCACGCTCGTCGCGCTCTCGCATTTCACGGCGGGGGACGCCGCCACTGCGCCCTCGCAGTCTCATCTCTCCAGGGACCCGAAGGTCCAGGCCGCGCGCGGGCTGATCAAGCAGCGCCGCTACTTCGAGGCGCTTAAACTTCTGCGCCCCATCGCCAGGGAGTCGAAAGGCCGCGCCGACAGGACGGACGTGCTTTTCCTCACGGGGCTTTCGTCTATTGAGGCTTCCAGGCGCCTGCCTCCGGACAGGGAGAAGGAGAAGCTCGCCCTTCTCGATGACGCCATCGCCGTGCTCCGGGCCATCCTCATCGCGCAGCCCGGCCTCGTTCGCGTGCGGCTCGAACTCGCGCGGGCGTTCTTCTACAAAAGAGAGGACGACCTCTCGCGCAGGCACTTCGATCGCGTCCTCGCCGGAAAGCCCCCCAAGTCGATGGTCGCCAACATCAACCGTTTCCTGCGCATCATGCGCGCGCGCAGGCGCTGGAGCGCGCATTTCGGCTTCTCCATCGCGCCGGACACGAACATCGGCGCGGTATCGGATTCAGAAGTCATCTACATCTACGATCTGCCCTTCCGCCGCAACAATTTCCAGGGCGCAAGTTCGGGCCTCGGCTTCGTCTTCTGGGGTGGAGCGGAATACCAGTATCCCCTGAGTCCACGCGTGCGCTTGCGCTTGGGGACGGACATCTCACGCAGGGAATATGAGGGGAGCGAGTTCGACCAGATGACGGTTTCCTTCCACGCCGGCCCGCGATGGTGGATAAGCCCCAAAACAGAGATGAGCCTGCTCGCCAGCGCGCGACAGCGACGAAGCGGCGGCCAAATCCACAGCCACGAGTTCGGCGGTCGCTACGAACTTGAACACCGCCTCACGCCCCGCATCCGTCTGAGCGGACGCGCTTCCTGGCACGAGCGTAACTACGAACGCGACAAGCATTTCGACGGCTCGCAGATGGATTTCGCGCTGGTGGGTTCATGGGTGCTCATGCCGACGCTCCAGGTACGGGCCGGGCTCGGCTACGCGGCCGAAGATCCAGAATCGCAAACCTGGCGCAACCGCAGCCGGTGGGGACGCCTTGGCGCCTCGATCGCTCTTCCCTTGGGCTTCACCGTTGGGGCGAATGCGGAGCTTCGCACGACGGATTATCAAGGCGGGTGGTTTCCATTCGTCCCCGACAATTCTTCGCGCGAGGACGATGTGCGCATTTTCAGCGTATCCATCTTCAACCGCGGTTTTACGACTTTCGGCTTCAGCCCCCAGCTCATCGTGGTAAGCGAAGAGCGCGAGTCCAACGCCCAGCTCTACGACTACAAGCGCACCCGCGCCGAGCTGCGCTTCGTGCGGCAGTTCTAGGCCGGGCTTTCCCGAGGAGGGGAAAGATCGGCGGCGCTCATCGTTCGAAATTGACCCGTAGTTGGGACAGGCCCCTGTGCCTGTCCTGTTGGAGGACGAGCAGGAGGGACAACCACAGGGGGTAGGACAACACGAAAGGGGTGTCCTGCTGCAACTACAACGAAAACCGTAGACCCTCTACCCGCATCGTTCAGGTTCGACTCACGGTTTGTGGATACCGCAGCCGAAGATGTGCCCCTGGTGGCGAACGACCCATGAGGACTTGGGCACGACCTTGCCCGTGAGGGGGTCTTTCCATCCATAATCGACCCATGCGCTCTTCGCCGTTGCCTTATCGAGAATGGCGCGGCCGATGCTGAGGCCGCCCGGGTCGATGAGCGTGGCGAGCGAGCGGGTCCGGGCGTGGGCGACGATGCGCGCGCCCTCCTCCGCCTTGAGCACGAAAATGTAGAGGTCCAGGTGATTGAACTCCGCACCCGGGCGATTTGTGAAGCGGTCGAAAGCCGCTTGCAAACCTTCCTCCTCGAACAGGGCGACGGCTCTGGCCACCATGGCCTGCGCCTGGGCGGGAGTGCCGCGCTTTTGCTTGTTCTCCCCGGCGAGGGCGGGCGCGGCGAGAATCAGAATGGATATGATGAGCGCGGCCTTGAAGAGGAGGACTTTTTCCATGCGTTTGAGTCTCCATGATTTCGCTGGTCGGCTGAAGATAATCACCCGGAACATCAAAAGTACAGAAATTTTTTGAAATTGCGGTGTGATTGTTACTCGCTGGAATTGACCCGTAGTGGGCCGTTCTTGTAAACGGCCCGCGCTCGCGTACGGTCCCTGCGCCGGATTCCGGCACCCCCTCCTGCCTTGCCGTGTATGACCCTCGATTGTCTCACCCATGAGGTTGCCCTATTATCCCCGAAAGAGCGATTACACATCGTCAGGGAGGATATGGATGTCCAGGACGGCTATTGGTTTCGTGGGTCTGGGCCTGATGGGAAAGCCGATGGCGCGGCGGTTTCTGGCGGCGGGGTATCCGCTGGCGGTCTCGAGCCGCAGCCGTCCGCCGGTGGACGAGATTGCGGGGGAGGGCGCCAGGGCGTGCGGTTCGCCCGCCGAGGTGGCCGCGCACTCGGAAGTCGTCTTCACCATGCTGCCCGACGCGCCCAACCTGAGAGACGTGGTCTACGCGGAAAACGGCCTGTTGAATGCCATGAAGCCGGGGGGCGTTCTCGTGGACTGTACGAGCAACGACCCGGCCTTCTCCGCCGAGGTCGCGGAAGCCCTGTCCGCGAAGGAGGTCGGTATGCTCGACGCGCCGGTCTCTGGCGCGCCCGAAGGGGCGGCCGGCGGCACGCTCGCCATCATGGCCGGGGGTCCCAGGGACGTCTTCGCGCGCTGTAAGCCCCTGCTCGACGTACTGGGGGGGAAGGTGG
>WTGD01000352.1 GCA_011523725.1 Nitrospinota bacterium | reverse complement strand
CGCTGTGAGGATACCTGCCCCCTCCAGACTTACGAGATGCGGCGGCTTCAGCGGTCGTTCGCCGTGTACGAGGATTTCCGGCAGATATCCATCACCACCGATCCCGAGCATGACAGGGGAGCGCTCCTGGCGGCCTATGCGCGCAAGTTCGGCGCGGACAGGGCGCGGTGGTTCTTCCTCACGGGCAAGGAAAAGGAAATCAAGGACTTGGCGCTCAAGGGCTTCCGTTTGAGCTATGCGACCAAACAGGCCGCGCTCCCCCTGGACTCGGTCCGAAGCCGGGTTTTCCGGCTGCTTCTGCCCGGCGCGCACGCCCACCACCCGGGGCATCAGGAGGGGGAGAAGACGCCGGGAATCCTCATCTCCCACAGCTCGCGTTTCGTGCTCATCGACAGGAACTTCACCATCCGCGGCTATTACCACAGCAACGACGCGGAATCCCTCGAGAAGTTGAGGAAGGATTTGCGGGTCTTGCTAAATCGTTGATTTTTATCTTGTTTACTCGAATTTCATATCTTCGATCATCCCGGCGTAGCCCTCCCGGTAGGACGGATAGAGAAAGCGATAGCCTGTCGCCTTGAGCCTGGCGTTCGAGCATCGCTTGTTCATCGCCGCCCGCCCGGAGGGGGCATCGCCTCCCCAGGCTTCGCGCGGATGCGGGACGTCCAGCCGATCCGCCAGCCAATTCAATACGTTACGCCGATCCGCCGGCTCATCGTCGACGCCAATGTATATCTTATCCGGCGCGTCCATCTTCATCAGGTGGGCCAGCGCGCCCGCGCAGTCGTCGCGGTGGATCCGGTTCGTGTAGCGAGGCGGGCCCCTTTGGACTTCGGCCTTGCCCGCCCGGACGGAGTCTATCAGGCGCGTCCGCCCGGGGCCGTAAATGCCTGAAAGACGGAGGATTGTGGCGGGGTGGCCGCTTTCCAGCAAGGCGCGCTCGCCTTCGAGCAGGATGCGGCCGGAGTAATGGGTCGGCTGCGCGGGCGATTCCTCGTCCACCCAGAGGCCGTCGGTTTGGGCGTAGACGGCCGTGCTCGACGTGAAGAAGATTCGCCTGGGGCTTTCTCCTTTCAAATCAAGGGCTTTGAGGAGATTTTTCGGGCCTTGCGCATACGCCGCCCGGTAGCCGGCCTCGCCGCCGCCTCCCGAGGAGAGGGTGTAGAAGATGAAATCGAGGCCCCCGGGGAGGATGTCGCTCAGGTGCTTGTCGTGGATGTCCGCCCGCAGCGGCTGGATGGATCCGGGCAGGTTCTCGGGGTTTCGGCGCATTCCCCGGACGAGGTGGCCCTCACCGGCGAGCAATACCCCGAGCGCCGCGCCGACGTAGCCGCAACCTGTGATGAGAACATTCGCCATGAAGAGCCTGTTCCTGGGAAGCGTTTGATATTAGGGCGCTTCGAGCGAGGGGACCTTGCCGCGGAATATGCTTTTCAGATGATGCGGCATGACGCGCAGACCGGCGTAGAACGGGCCGAACTCGCCGTACCAGACGCTGGCCTCATCGAAGCGCATCTCGTATACGAGGCGCTTGAAGACGAGCGGGTCTTCCGAGAACAGGTACACGCCCCACTCCCAGTCGTCGAAGCCGATGCTGCCCGTGATGATTTGCTGAACGCGGCCGGCGTACCGTCTGCCGACGAAGCCGTGTTCGCGCATCATTTGCTGGCGCTCCTCGATGGGCAGGCCGTACCAGTTCTTATCCTCGCCCCTGCGCTTGTTCATCGGGTAGAAACACAGATACCTCGTTTTGGGGACCTCCATGTAGAGCCGCTCTTTCATGCGCTCGCGCTGGTTGTTCATCTCTTCGGACCATTTCGACTTCCACTCGTCGCTTCCCGGCTCGAGACCCTCATCCACGAACTGGGCGTGGAGCTTCACGGTCATTTCGTAGAGGCCGAGTTCCAGGAACGAGAGGTAGGACGTGGTCTCGTCCATATATTCCGCGAGCGCCAGCCGCCGCAGGCCCAGCTCGACTTCACCCAGCGCGTCGAGCGTGGGCCTGAAATGCAGGAACAGCAGGTCTCCCTTGTGGCCCAGCAGGCTGAAAAGAGCGCTTTCGCCGGATTCGGGCCGGGCGATGGAGGCGAAGTATTCCGTCGCTTCTTCCAGGATGCGGTGCCGCCGGGCGCTCTCCAGGCGGTTCCAGGCGGGCCAGTTCACCCGGAAGATATGGTGCAGAATCGCCCAGCCATCGAGCGTTTCGGGCATTTTGGCGTCTTTCAGGTTCGGATTCACTGTCTACTCCCGGAGAATCGAGCATATCGGCGATGAACCGCCTCGGGAAAAGAGATACCCCAGAGTCCGCCATGTTGCAAACATCACGGCCCGGGAGTCGTTCGGGCTGCCGTGAAGGATGTATTCCTTCCGGCGGCGGATTCAACTCACTTTTTTCTGAGCATTCCGCCTGGTGACGCAATGAATTCAGATGAATTCCGAAGTCTACCATCGAGAGGCTTGACTTAAAGTGAAAGGTGGATTACTTGAATGGGGCAGGTTTGAATTCCCGGCGGTTCCGATTCGATTAGAAGTCAATTTTAGAGGTCCTGCATCTGAAGTCACCGATATCGTGTGCGAATCATTGCGCGCACGCTTTTTGAAAACAGTAGCTGCCAACCTGAAAAATACTTTGAGAGGAGCAGGCATGATTCCCAAACATTTTCATCTGTGCTGGATGTTTGCGGTGTTGTTGAGCATCGCCTTGGCTGGGTCCGCGGACGCTTACAAGGAAGGCAAGGTAAGTGGTGGAGGTTCGATTGCCGGGGCGATCAAGTTCGACGGCGCGGCCCCGAAACAAAAAACCTTATCCGTGAACAAGGACAAGAAAGTTTGCGCGAAAAAACCGATTAAGGATGAGAGCCTTGTCGTGAAAGACGGCGGCGTGGTCTGGGCCGTCGTTACCTTGAAAGGCGTGAAATCCGGCAAGAAGTGGTCGAAGGGCCAGAAAAAAGCGACGATGGACCAAAAAGGATGCGTCTATCTGCCCCGCGTGGTAGTGATGAAGCCAAAGACGAAACTGTTGATGAAGAACAGTGACAAAATCCTCCACAATGTCCACACCCATCCAGGCAAAACGGGAAACTCCGTAGCCAATATCGCGCAGCCGAAGTTCAAGAAAAAACTGAGAATGTCGACACGCTACTTCAAGAAGCCCGGCATCCTGAAAGTGACCTGCGACGTGCATGACTGGATGAAAGGCTATATCGTCGTGGCGGAGAATCCATACGTCGGCGTCACGGGCGCCGGGGGGAAATTCGAGATAAAGGACGTTCCCGCGGGCTCTTATACCCTCGAGATTTGGCACGAGGTTTTGGGCAAGAAATCCATGAAGGTGACCGTCAAGGGCGGCGCCGCTACGGCGGTGAACGTAGCGCTGAAAAAATAACGCCCGAATCGAACTGAAAAGGCGGCGGTGAGACAACCGCCGCCTTTTTTCTTGGTTTTTATCTTTTTCCCCTGCCTGCCGCTATGGCGGCAACGGCTTCCGCAATCGAGTCCATTTCTTCTTCCGTGTTCAGATAATGAATGGAGGCTCGCACGGCGGGAGGCTCCGTGACCACCGCCC
>WTGD01000340.1 GCA_011523725.1 Nitrospinota bacterium | reverse complement strand
CTCTTATCTCGAGCACCCATCCGCGTCCACGGTTCTGGTCTTTTGCGTGGAAAACCTCGACATGCGTACCACTTTCTTCCAGCGCCTCGCGAAGGCGAGTCTGGTTTGCGGGGTGGATATCCTGGAAGGGGAGGAATTAAAGAAATGGCTTCACGGACGCGCCGCGGCGTTGGGATTCGAGTTGCGCCCGGAGGCCGCCGATATGCTGGTCGAAATGGTCAAGCCCTCCATGATGAGACTCAGCACCGAGCTCGAGAAGATCGCCTCCTATGTCATGCCGGGAACGCTTGCCGGCCCCGAGGAGATTCGTGAAATCGTCGGCCACTCCAGAGAGGAATTGCTCTATAAGCTGGGTGATTCACTCAGTCAGAGGAGCCTGGGCGGAACCCTCGTTCTCTTGCGCCGGATGATGGAAACCGAACACCCCGTCATGTTCATCGGGTTGTTGCGCAATCTGATTCGGCGTTGGACGATTTCAAAGGCCTTGATCAGAAGCGGCCGGGGCGCCCAGGGAATTTCTGAGGTGCTGGGTCTACGGCCCTTTGCGGCGAAGAGGCTGGAAAGTCAGGTCAGGGGATTGCGTTCCGATTACTTGCGCGAGTTGTACGGGAAACTGCTTCAAGTGGACCGCAAGCTCAAGCGGACGAGTGACATGAAGGCCGCCCGTCAGGCACTGGAGTTGTTTTTGGTGGATGTGCGGTCCTCCAGAAGCGGGACGCACAAGGTTGTCTAGCTATTTCGAAGAGGCCGCATGAACGCGCTTGGCCAATCTTCCCACGCGCCTGGACGCTGTTTTTTTGTGGATGATCCCTTTGGTGGCTGCGCGGTCCAATTGCGACTGGGCTTTTTTCAGCAACTCTTCGGGGTTTTCTTCGCTATTCCCCAGGACTTGCTTGATGGTATTGCGAAACTGCGTCCGAATAGCGCGGTTTCTGGAGCGGCGAACGATATTCTGGCGATTGCGTTTCTTGGCCGAACGAATATGGGGCAATTTGTTTCATTCTCCGTGAATATAGTTGAAATGTTTCTCTTGAGGCTGTTTCACAGCCCCGGTAAAATACCACGGAACAAAGGGTTGTCAAGCTCACCGCCCTGGTGTCAGGAATTTTGTGACCACGCCACCTGAATCCTCCAATCCCGAACGAGAAGAAAATGCTTTTGCCGATGCGCCGGTAGAGAATGGTGACTCCCCGCCGGAGGAGAGTATTTCCAGATTTGCGGGTCCCGTTAGCCTGGCGACTCTCATCAGCCGCGTTGCGGGTTTTTTCCGGGATATGCTGATCGCCAAATTCTTCGGCGCCGCAATGATGGCCGATGCCTTTTTCGTCGCATTTGCGATTCCCAATCTTTTCAGGCGCATGTTCATGGAAGGGGCTCTGAGTTCCTCGTTCCTTCCCGTCTACTCCGATGTGCGTGAACAATCCGGGCCCAAGGAGGCAAAAAAATTCGCCGGCGGCATGTTGGTGTTTCTCATCTTCGCGGGGAGCGCGGGTTGTGCGATTGGGATTTGGTTCGCTGACCCTTTGATGAGAGTGCTGGCGCCCGGCTTTGCGAGCAACCCGGAAAAACTGGACCTCGCGGCGCAACTCACCAGAATCATGTTTCCGTTCATCATATTTATCGGCCTGTGGGCGGTCGCCGCCGGTATGTTGAACGCGGCGCGGCGCTTTTTCGTGCCCGCTTTCGCGCCCGCGCTCCAGAACGTGGTTATCATCTTCGCTCTTTTGCTGGCAGGTTTTTGGGCAAGCAGAGCGGAAGCCATCCGTTGGCTCGCCTGGGCCGTCGTCATTGGCGGGGCGGCGCAGTTTTTCTTCCAACTCCCCTTCATGGGGAAATTGCGTATTCTGCCGCTTCCCTCCATTCCCTGGAGGGTGGAGGGTGTCGGTAGATGTTTGGCGCTGATGGGACCGGCGGCTCTTGGGGGCGCTATTTTTCAGATCAACGTTCTCGTTGACAGGTGGCTGGCTTCGTTCCTGGCCGAAGGCTCCATTTCTTATCTCTACTATGCGAACCGATTGGTTCAGCTTCCTCACGGTATATTGAGCCTCGCGGTGGTGTCCGCCGTTTTGCCGGTTTTGTCTGATTATGCGGCGCAAAACAGGGAAAATTCCGTATCCGGAGATTCCGAGCGCAACGCCATCCTCGAGGCAGGGCGTCTGACGCTGTTCATCACCATTCCCTCTTCATTCGGCCTGATGGTTTTAGCCCATCCGATTATGGAGGTTATTTTCGAGCGGGGCGCCTTTACGCAAGACCACACCGTTGCGAGCGCTGCCGCTCTGCGGGCGTATGCGGCGGGGCTGATGTTTTTCGGGGTCACGAGACTTCTGGCCGGGGTGTTTCATGCCCGATTGAACACGAGTTTTCCGGTGAAATGCGCCAATATCGCTGTCCTCGCCAACGTGGCCCTCAGCGTCGCCCTGATGTTCCCTCTCGGGTTTGTCGGTCTCGCGCTCGCCACGTCGTGCTCAAGCGCCTTGAACGCGGCGTTGTTGTTGAGAGGCGTCGTGCGGGAGTGGAGCGATTTTCCGAAAAGAGAGTTGGCTCATTCCCTGAGCAGGCTTCTGGCGCTTGGAATCTTGACGGGAGTCCTCGCATATTTCGTTCATCTTCAACTCGTTCACCTGCAATTGTGGGATGCGCAGCGCTCGTCGGCCCTCAAACTGGTGATGATGATGCTTGAGGTATCCCTGGCCGCCTGCTTCTATATTTTCATGGCAAAAAAAATCGATGCATCCTCGTATGAAACCTGGCGCCGCTTCACTCGCCTCACATGGAGGAAATCCTGAACAATGGGGAGCATGCGATGACCAAGGAAAAATTTTCGCCCGAAGAGCATAAGAAAAGTCATGGGGTTTCGCTGGACGCGCGCCTGGTCGATATTTCAAGAACTTTCAGGGATTTCCTTCTTATCGAGCACCGTCGTGCGGTGAATACCGTCGAGAGTTATGGGCGCGACGTCGAGTCGTTTTTCTGTTGGCTCCAGGAAAACGGGGACGTTTCACCAGCGAATTGGTCGAAGAGCATCGTCATCGATTACCTCAGGGACAAGCGGGAGAAGGGGAAATCGGACACCACGCTGCGCCGGCACCTGGCGTCCATCCGCGCGCTCGCCAGACTGCTGGTTCGCGACGGGTACGTAAAGGAGGATTTTACGGCGGACATTGCGCAACCTGCCAAATGGAAACGTTTGCCCAAGACTCTTTCGCAGGAAGATATGTCAAAGATTCTGCTGGCGCCCGATGACAAAACACCGCAGGCGATGCGGGATAGGGCCATGTTCGAGCTTTTGTACGCCACCGGCATGCGCGTCAGTGAGATTATTCGACTCAAACTCAATCAGATTGAGCTTGAATCGGGTTTTTGCATTGTTCACGGAAAGGGAGATAAATCCCGGCTTGTTCCCATCGGAGACGCAGCGAAAGATATGCTCGCGGATTATCTTGGCACTGTTCGACAGAGTCTGCTGCGCGCCCGGAAATCGGATTATGTATTTCTCACGAGCCGGGGAGGACCTATGACCCGTCAGGCTTTTTGGGCGAGGGTCAAGAGATGGGCAAAAGAGGCGGGCGTGGGTAAAAACGTGAGCCCCCATGTATTCCGGCACAGCTTTGCGACTCATTTGCTCAACCACGGGGCCGATCTGCGGGCCGTCCAGGCGATGCTCGGGCATTCGGATATTTCCACCACCGAGGTCTACACGCATGTGGATAGACAAAAACTGCGGGGACTTTTAGACAAGAGCCACCCGAGAGGGTAGGAAAGAAAAAGCGAAATAAAAATAAAGTTCTTTTGTTGACGCCTGAAATTCTGGGGCGTACGATCCAATGGCGCATGGAGCTTGGATTTTCGAAAACCGACACATGTAAATACGGGGAGCCTGAATCTCTTGGCGACGAAGATGTCTGCAAGCCCGCTGGCCGGACCGGACAGGTTGGTTCATATCATTGGAAATCGGGATGAATCTCTCAAGGCCGTAGAGAGGGCGTTTGACGTAAAAATCAGAATCGCATCAGAGGGGTTCGTGGTTGAAGGTCCGCCTGATGCCGCCGAGAAGGCCCGGCTGTTCCTGGATGAGTTGACGGAATGCGTGGAGGAGGGGTTTCGGTTCGATCCGTTGAACGTCAAGACGCTGGCTCAGGCCGTTGCGGTTGAACAGGACGTTACGCTTCGCTCCTTGGTGACGAATCGGATTGCGGTTTCAACGAAGAAACGATACGTCGTTCCCAAGGGCCCGGTTCAGAGCGAATACATAAGAGCGATTCGTGAGAAGGGGGTAACGTTCGGAATCGGGCCGGCCGGAACGGGAAAAACCTATCTGGCCATGGCGATGGCGGTTTCCGGATTGTTGGAGAAGGCATACACTCGCATTGTGTTGACGAGGCCCGTGGTGGAAGCTGGCGAGAAACTCGGATTTTTACCTGGTGATTTGCAGGAGAAGGTGAATCCGTATCTCAGGCCGCTGTTCGACGCGCTGAACGATATGGTGGAATTCGAGCGGGTGGAGCGTTTCATTCAAAGGGGTGAGATAGAGATAGCGCCGCTCGCATACATGAGAGGTCGCTCGCTGAATGATTCTTTCATCATATTGGATGAGGCGCAGAACACGACGCCCGAGCAGATGAAAATGTTTCTTACCCGCCTCGGTACCCGGAGCAAAGCGGTCGTAACGGGTGACATTACGCAAATCGATTTGCCCGAAACTTCCGGCTGCGGGCTGATTCACGCTCAAGACGTCTTGGGAGATTTAGAAGAAGTTCGTTTCGTCTATTTCAGTGAACGAGATGTGGTTCGCACGCAATTGGTGAGAAAAATCGTTTCTGCATACGAGGCCCACAGTTTATAAGCGAGTTCTCCCGAAGAGTGCTTGCATTGCCGGGGGCGTTCACATACAGCCGATACGTCCACGATCCCTTCGTCGTTGAAGGATTCTGGAGGTTAATCGCGTGATTCATCGAGCCGGCGTCGGAAAAACTGCCGGGAAACCTAAAAACATCTTTTTGCGTCTATTGGGGTCGGCGGGACGGTCGCTTGCGAATTACGTTCTGGCGTTTGCCGACACAAGGGCTTATCCATGGATTCTGGGCGGAACGCTCGCTATCGTGCTCTCGTTTTTGCTCACAGCGGATCTTTCGGCGCCTCGCGTGTCTTTTGAGGTGGGTGATATCGTCCCCAGGGACATCAAAGCCCCTCAGGATATGCGCGTGGTCGACCCCATCGCCACGAACGCGAAGCGCCAGGCGGCCAGGGATAAAGTCTTGCCGCGTTACGATATCGATACCCAGCTTTCGCAGGTCGTCATCACCAGGTTGAATGGTGCTTTTGAATCCATTCAACGGACGATAGACAAAGAGCTCGAGAAGGTAAAAGCCCAGCAGTTGAGTATACGTTCCAAACAGAAGAGCCCGTCGCTTTTGTCCGAGTCGGAAGCCTATCGGGAGATGTACGCTGCCCCTGTCTTCATCAAGGCGGAGAGCGCGTTTCATAAACTGGTGGGCGGTGCGGTTCCAAAGGAACTGTCGGTCTGGCTGAGAAATGAGAGGTTCGCGAACTGGGTTCAGGAAGATATCGCCAAGTTATTGAAGACGGCGTTTTCACGCCACATCGTGAGTGATAAGCGGTTATACGCCACTCACGCGGCGAAGGGGATTACGGCGCGAGACATTCGGACGGGGAATAGCGTCACCGTCAGTCCATCGATGAATCCCCTGGAGCTCAGACAGGTCGATGAATTACTCAAGCAAGAAACCCAGAAGATGTCCCTCCGGATTCCTCGGCGTATCAGTGATTTGCTGGTCTCCCAGGCCTTGAAGATGGTTCAGCCGACGTTGACTTTCAACAACAGGGCGACGCTCGAAAGCCGAGAAAAGGCCGCAGCCGCCGTCCCGCCTGTTTCCGAGGTTCTCAAGCAAGGGGAGATGATTGTTCGCGAAGGGGAACGGTTAAGCGAAGGACAAATTATAAAGCTCAAAAGCCTGGAGAAAATCTACCGACAAAGCCATGTGATCGGCAACTTCAGCGGAACGGCTTTGGTTATTTTTATACTGCTCGTCCTGGCCTGGATTTGCGTGCAAAAGTATGACGTGAGTTTTTTGTCATCACAAAAAAACGTAACGCTGTTTGTGATTCTGCTTTTGACCCAAGTCGTTTTGCTGAAAATGGGTATTCTCTTCTCCGAAGTGTTGCATGAAACTTTTCGGGGGATTGCGCTGCACTCGTTTTACTACGTCATTCCATTTTGTTCCGCCTCTCTTCTCGCAGCCGTTTTGCTGGGTCGCTCATCGGCAGTGTTGATGGCGGTTTTCTCTGCCGTTCTCACCGGATTGATTTTGCCGAATCATATCAACTTCAGTCTCGTCGCCTTGTCGGGCGGCGTACTCGCGGCCATCCGATGGAAAGAATATCGGCGTAGAACTTCCGTGCTCATCGTGGCCTTCATCCTGGGTTTGCTGGGCGCCGCACTCGCGATAGGTTTTAACATGCAGGAAGGCTTCCGTGCTGTAATTATGCAGTGGACGGATATTCCCATCGCCTTGATCGGCGGTCTTTCGAACGTCATCATCGTAGCGGGGGCCATGCCCTTGCTCGAATCGGTGTTCAAGCTCACGACCGATATGCGCCTTCTGGAGTTGGCCGACCAGAATCACCCGCTGCTGAGAAAGATGGTCGTCAGCGCGCCGGGCACCTACCATCACAGTCTTCTCGTAGGCAACCTGGCAGAGGAGGCGTCCGAGGCGATCGGCGCGAATCCGCTTCTGACCCGTGTGGGTGCGTATTTCCACGATATCGGAAAGATGATGAAGCCGGAATACTTCATCGAAAACCAGGGACGGGAAAACCGTCACGACAGACTGAAACCCAATATGAGCGCGCTCATCCTGATCAGCCATGTAAAAGAGGGGGTAGAACTGGCCAAAAGCCATCAACTGCCCAAAGAGATTATCGATTTAATTCAGCAGCATCATGGCACATCCTTGATTCGGTATTTTTACGAGAAAGCGAAGGAACAGAACGGGAGTGGCGTGACAGAAGAGTTTTTCCGCTATCCGGGGCCAAGACCGCAGACGAGAGAAGCGGGCATCCTGATGTTGGCTGATATGGTGGAGGCCTCATCGCACTCGCTTTCGGATCATTCTCTTGGGCGCCTCAACGCTTTGGTGGATAGAATCGTCCAGAGTGCTTTTGTAGAGGGGCAATTGGATAATTGCAGCCTCACGCTCAGGGATTTGAGCAATATCCAGGACGCTTTCATGCGCGTTTTGGTCGGTATTCATCATCACCGGATTCATTATCCAGGACAGGAAGACGCTCCTAAGAAAGGAGCTGCGAATGGAAGTCCTCATCAGAAACCAGCAAAAGCTGTTCGCGCTGGATCACAAAGCGCTGCGGCAACGCTTGGAGGTCATACGGAAAGCTCTCCGGTCCGAAGATGACTGGTTCAGCGTCGCATTCATTCGAGACGAGGAAATGCGAGAGTTGAATTCTCGATATCGGGGGGAAGATGAAACAACGGACGTGTTGGCTTTTCCGCCTGCTGATTTCTTTCCGCCTGTGAGCGGGCAAAAAGAGGGGAAGACGTTCCTGGGAGAAGTAGTCATCTGCGCGGATGAGGTGCTCCGCCAGGCGGAGACCGAGGCGGTTGATTGCGGATTCTTGGCGGACCGTATGCTCGTGCATGGCCTTTTGCACCTCAAGGGGTATGATCATTACACGGAGCCTGAAGCTGCGCGGATGAGCGAGGAAGAAAAAAGAATAGCCTTTTCGCTTGACGGAGAGTGGCTCTCTCGACAAAAGCGTGAAAATCTTGAATAGATAATGGTGGGCGCCATGACGCAGGAATTTTCAGTCAATGACGCATTGTTTCTCGTCGGAGAGAACATAATCTTTTGCCCGTACTCGTTGGCGTGAGGGTGATTCCTGGAAATTTCGAGACGACCTGCAATCAATTCCGCCCTGATTTTGAAACCTGAAACCCGATGGACTTGGTGGTGATATGGGTAGCCTTCGACTCATCATCGGCTTGATTCTGGCATTGGTGATTTCGAGTTTCGGTGTCATCAACATGAAGCCGGTGACTGTTGCCTATTATCAGGGCAGCATCAACCTGCCTCTATTTTATGTTCTGCTGGCCGTGTTTGGATGCGGGTTTATGGTGGCATGGCTTGGCGGGGCATTGGACAGATTGAAGTTCAGAGGTCAGATAGGAAAATTAAAGCGGGAAGTGAAGACGTTGGAGAATAATCTGGATGAGGTGCGGGAGAAAAGCGGCAAGTTTCTTACTATGGGAGATACACAAATCGATGAATCCGTTGCCACACGTGATGAACCCACTTCAACGATGGACTCCAAGTCTCAGATGAGCCTGTCTCCCCGTGAGTCGAAGGCGAAGTAGGCATGTCCCCCCCCAGAGGCACCCTGCAAGCCAGGAAAGAAAAAAATACATCGGCGAAAAATAGCCCTGGCCCTTCCCCTGCGATGCGCCAGTACCTGGAAATGAAAAGGCGCTACCCGGACGCGATACTGTTTTTTCAGTTGGGTGATTTTTTCGAAATGTTCTATGAGGACGCGAAACTCGGGGCGAAAGTGTTGGAACTCGCGTTAACATCGCGCCAGAGTGATGAGAAGGGGCCTATCCCGATGTGTGGTGTGCCCTGTCATTCGGCATCCTCTTATTGTGGGCGATTGCTGGAAGCAGGTTATAAAGTCGCTATATGCGAGCAGGTGGAAGATGCGGGAGAGAGCAGGGGAGTTGTGAGGCGCGAGGTGACTCGTGTCCTCACTCCAGGCACCTCGCTCGCCGATCTCGAGTTACTGGACAGCAAGGAATCTCAATACTTGGCCGGGGTCACCGTATCGGAGAAAGATGGTGAGGTACTTTGGGGAATGGCATGGCTCGATAGTTCGACCGGTGAGTTTTGTGCGACGCAGGTGGACGGCGATGCTGCCGAGACGCTCATTTGCAACCAATTGGAGAGGCTCTCTCCCCGCGAACTCATCTTGCCAGATGTATTTTCCCCGCCAGATGGGTTGAGAAGCAAAATAGATGAACTAGGCGTTCATGTTGAAAAAAGACCGGCCGCCACTTTTTACGAGCCACTTGATTTCAAAGGTCTGGATCCCATATTTCCGGATGAAGCGGAAGTTCGGACGAATCCGGCGGCGGTTGATTCGGCTGTAGGCATTTTGACGTATCTCAAAGAAAACCAGCCCGGCAATTCTCCCCATCTCAGGCCTGTGTTTTTCACCCGACTCTCGGATTCCATGATCCTCGATGGAGCCACGTTGCGAAATTTGGAAATTACCCGTTCGGCTGCGGATCGTGGGAAGAGGGGAACTTTATTTGGCTTGTTGGATGAGACGCTGACAGGAATGGGAGGACGACTGCTGAAAAAATGGGTTCTTTCCCCGTTGATTCAAAAAAGAGCCATCGATTATCGCGCCGAATCAGTAGAAGAACTCGTGAACAATTCCGAAATCCTGAATACACTCAAGAAAGCCCTTGAACCCATCCAAGATATCGAGCGGCTCCTGGGACGCGTGGGTTCTCAGACTGCGAATGCCCGGGATCTGGCTGGACTGGGCGGATCTCTGGCCATGTTGCCGGAAGTTTGTGAAGCGCTTAAAGGAATGGTTTCTGAATTGTTTGGTTCCGTCTCGTCGGGATGGGATTCTCTCGAGGACGTAGCGTTGGAGTTGAAGAATGCGATTGTCGATGAGCCGCCCGTTTCGATTCGAGAGGGTGGAATATTTCGCGCTGATTATGACCAGGAACTTGCCCGGTTGAGAAAGGCGCAGCAAGAGGGGGATTCGTGGCTCAAGGATTATGAAAGCAGGGAAAAAGAACGAACGGGGCTGCCTCTGAAAATCGGGTTCAATCGCGTTTTTGGGTATTATCTGGAGATACCCAGACGTTTCAGCGAACAGGCGCCAATGGAATATACACGCAAGCAAACTCTCGTTTCTGCAGAACGATATATTACTTCCGAGGTGAAGATTATGGAGGAAGATATTCTTGGCGCGGAGGAGAAAGCCAATCACCTTGAGTTCATGCTTTTTGGACGCTTAAGAACGAATATATCTCAACAGGCAAAGCGCATACTTGCTGCCGCCGAGAGGATAGCGATTCTAGATGCCGTTTTGTCCTTGGCGCTCGTTGCGGGAAAGTTTGGGTATGTCAGACCTCAAATTATGGATTCCACTGATCTCGAAATCATGGAGGGGAGGCATCCCGTGATGGAGGCGGAGAATCCCGGCCTCTCTTTCGTGCCGAACGATTTGTCAATCCGGGACGACCACCGAATCCTCATCATTACTGGGCCGAATATGGCGGGGAAATCCACTTACCTGCGCCAAGCGGCGCTCATCGTTCTAATGGCGCAAATTGGTAGTTTCGTACCAGCCAAGAGCGCGAAAATCGGTTTGGTCGACAGGGTGTTCACTCGCGTTGGTGCGCATGACCGGATACTGGAGGGCCAGAGCACCTTCATGGTGGAGATGGTGGAAACGGCCACCATATTGAGAGAGTCGACTCAGAAGAGCTTCATCGTGCTGGATGAGGTCGGCCGCGGCACGAGTACCTATGATGGAGTGAGCATTGCCTGGTCAATTGTAGAGTATCTTCATAATGAGGTCCGTCACAGGGCGAGGACCTTGTTTGCGACCCATTATCATGAACTGGCCGAGCTCTCCAAAGAACTCACCTGTGTGAAAAACCTGACGGTCGAGGTTCGAGAGTGGGGTGATGAAATCGTTTTCTTGCGAAAAGTGACCGATGGCAGTTGCGATAGAAGCTACGGCATTCAGGTAGGCAGGTTGGCGGGACTCCCGGAAGAGGTTATCGACCGGGCAAAGACTTTACTCTCCAGGTTCGAGAGTACGGAGACCGTCTCCTGTTCCGTCGAGGAAAAATCTTTTTTGGAAAATCGCGGGGGGAATGGTCAATTGTCTTTGTTTTCGCGTACAGAATCGGAAATTGAAAACTTCTTGAAAGGTATTGATCCGGATTCCATGACACCTCGCCAAGCTCTCGAAACCCTCTATGAACTCAGGGAAATCGTGGCAAACGTTGAGCAGCAATAAAAGTGGAACTGCGTCACGGCACACCATCTGAAAGTGCTTCATGGGCATGAGGTCAGGGAAGTCAAACAAGGTATTGAGAGCTTTTTTCATATGCGATAGCATTGAATTTCAAGGCCAAGGGGAACATATGTTATCTAACACACGGAAAACATTTGTTCTTGGGAAACTTGCCATAGTCATTTGTATGATTTTCGCTCTGGTGGGGCCGGCGCTTTCCGCAACAGATAGCCAAGATGGAATCCGACTAAAAGATATTATTGTTATTAAGAAGAATGGGCAGCTACTTGTTTTTGGTTCTCTTTTGGGTGCATTTTCGCCAAAACTGTTGGATGCGATTCATAGCGGTGTGACGACGAAGTTCATCTTTGATGTAAGTCTCCTTCGCTCTCGCAAGCTGATTTATGATTTGGAAGTTACCACGCGGCAATTACATCATCAGGTGAAATACAGCGCCTTGAAAAAAACATACACTTTTCATCTCAAAGAAGGTGAAAAAGAGCTCGAGAGAAAAGTGACGAGAAGCCAAGGTGAAATGACGGACTGGATGCGTGAGCTGAATGGCGCGCCCATCGTCTCTGGTAAGGCTTTGTCCCCAAATAGTCGATATTATGTCAAAATCAGAGCGCGGTTGAATCATGTGGACTTCGTTTTTCCCTTTAATTACTTGCTTGCTTTTTGGGGGAAGAAGTCTGACTGGAGCTATTCCCGGACATTTAGTTCTGAAGGAATGTGAATTGTGCATCCAACGCCACTGAAAAATCAGGAAAGCTCTTTGCGCCATCGCAGAACACTGCTGCGATCTTTCATCGCTTTGATCATCATTGCGACTCTTTCGTTCACGGCTTGGATTTATTTCAAAGAGCTTGAGCCGGGAGTCCCACTGCTGAACAACGTTGTCGTATTTTCGCTTGTGAATCTGAGTATCATTCTGCTCATGGTGGTTATTCTCCTGGTAGCGAAGCACCTGGTGCGTCTTTACTACGAGGGTAGAGCGGGCGCTGGTCGTTCACGCTTGCAATTAAAACTCGTATCGGCTTTTGTCGGATTTACACTCATCCCTGTGGTGGCTCTTTTCGTAGTGGCCAGCGGTTTGATTAACCAAAGTTTTAACGCCTTGTTCAACATGAATGTGGAGCGCGCGCTCAAAGGGTCATTCGAGGTGGCTCAAACCTATTATCGCGAGGTGGAGCGGAACGCGCTGTTTAGTGCGAGTCGACTTGCGCTTATGTTGGAGAAGGCGCATCCCGAGACATTGGAAAATTCCAAGGCGATTGAAAAAATATTGGAGTCCGAAAGAAAGAGCTTGGGCGTAGATTTCATTCAACTCTACGACAGGGAGCGGCGGGAGCTCGTATCGGTCAGGCGTCCTGGGTTAGAACGGTCCGCGATGTTCTCGCCACTGGTGGGATACGTGGATCAAGTGATTGATGGAGAGTCGCGCTCAAGTATAGAGAATTGGGAAAAAGGGGATGTCATCTATGGCGTAGCGCCTTGGAAGATCGAAAAAAAGGTGGTGGGATTTGTCGTTGTATCTAAATATGTGTCTGATCGACTTGTGGAGAAGATTAGGGGTATATCGGACTCCTTTGTGAATTATAAAGAACTGGAACTGTCTAAGAATCCAATCAAAGCGAACTACATCATAACCTTTTTGGTCGTCACTTTGCTCATTCTTTTTGCGGCCATATGGTTTGGCTTCTACCTCGCCCGGGGGATTACGGTTCCCATCGAGAAATTGGCGGAAGCCACAAGGGCGGTGTCAGACGGCGACCTCGAGCACCGCGTGGATGCGCAGGCAGATGGCGAAGTGAGGATTTTGGTCAACGCGTTTAACAGCATGACGGAAGAATTGTCGGCCAACAAGGAGAAAATCGAAGAATCTTCTGAAACCTTGCGCAGTTCCAACCTGGAAATTGACAGAAGACGCCGGTATATGGAAGCGATGCTCGAAAATATCGGAGCGGGTGTAATATCAATCAATCGTCAAGGGCGCGTTACTATCCTCAACAAAGCAGCTGGGGAGTTGCTGAGCATTGAACCTCAGAATGCCGTAGGACGAATGTTCAGCGAGGTTTTCGAAAGCGCACATCTCGAGCCTGTTCGTCAGTTGATGCGCTCGATGCGGGCCCGAGAACACCAAAGCGCTTCGGAGCAAGTTGAGGTCATGATTGACGGCCGCGTACTGACACTGCGCGCGAGCTTGACTCTGCTTAGAAGCGCGGATGGAGGCAGGCTCGGTGCCGTCATAGTGTTTGATGATATGACGGCTCTGATCCGGGCTCAAAAAGTGGCCGCATGGCAGGAAGTGGCCCGTGGCATCGCGCACGAGATCAAAAACCCGCTTACGCCGATTCAACTTTCTGCCCAGAGAATGAGACGGAAATTCGATAATGAGGCCTATGATTTTGCCGAAGTATTCGAATCTTGTACGGATACCATTATCAATCAGGTAACAAGCCTGATTAACATGGTAGATGAATTCAGCCGATTCGCGCGCATGCCGGAACCTAGATTGAGGCTTTGCGGGTTTGTACCCCTTATTGAGGATGTTGCAAATTTATATCGTGGCAGGAAAGGGGATGTGAAATTTTCGATTCATATCGATGCTGGGAATGCTGCTGTCATGGCGGATCCCGAGCAGTTGCAGCGCGTGTTTATCAATTTGCTGGAAAATGCCTTTGAATCCCACGAGGTCGAGGGCGAGATTGATTTGCAAGCCTGGAGTGATAAAGACAGAAATATGATAGTTGTTGAAGTCGCCGACCAGGGGCAGGGTATATCAGAAGACGTGAAAGGCCATATATTCTCGCCTTACTTTTCGACAAAGGATAGAGGCTCCGGATTGGGTTTGGCTATATGTTACCGCATTGTGGCAGATCATAATGGAACCATAGGCGTGCGAGATAACCATCCAGTTGGCTCCGTTTTTCGCGTAACATTGCCACTGGCGTCTGCTGTGGACATCACGCCCGAAAAACAAAGGACGGCTTCCATTGGATAAAGGACATGTACTCATCGTCGATGATGAGCGTGAAATACTCGCGAGCCTGGAAGATGTCTTGCTGGATGAAGGGTATCATGTAGAGCGGGCCGAGTCGGGAGAAATTGCCCTTCAGTTGGTTCGAGCCGAAATTCCGGATGTGGTTTTGGTTGATGTGTGGATGCCCGGCATTGATGGGATCAAGACTTTACAAGCAGTGAAAGAGTCGAACGCAGATATCGAAGTCGTCCTGATGTCGGGGCACGGCAACATCGAAACCGCCGTGGCTGCAACAAAGCTGGGCGCTTTCAATTTCATTGAAAAACCTCTGTCTATTGATGCGGTCGTGCGCATAGTCGCTTCTGCTGTTCAAGCGCGACGGGAGAAAGAACTCAGGGCGAATGATGTCATTGATGTGATGCTTGACGGCGCCAGTAAGAACATTGAAAAAGCCCGAAGAGCCATTCGTAAAGCGATGAGAGATATTAACCCTTTACTGATCGCAGGTGAACGAGGAACCGGCAAGCGGTTTATCGCAAGGGTGGTACACAAGAACGGCGTCAAAAAAGAAGGGGGTTTTAGGCCTGTTCATTGCCGCTCGTTGTTCCCGATGCCGGAGACAGGTGAATGGGAAGAGACTCTTGAGCGGCTGGTGCCTGATACTTTTCAAGGGACCATATATCTTGATGGTCTGGAGCAGTTGCCCGGGGCGGATCGTGGAAGATTTCTTGTTCGATTTCTTGAGCGCATAACGGACTCAATGCGTTTAACGGTGTCTGTTGATCATATGGGGACTCCGAAAGATAAAGCCTTCGTACGAGCCTTGTCCTCAAAAATAGGCGCTGATGTAATACACTTGCCACCGTTGCGTGAACGAAAAGAGGACATTTTGCCGCTAGCCAACAGATTCTTGAATGAATGCGTTGAAGTTGGCAGGCATGAAAAGGAATTTTCGGAAGATGTCATTGCGGTCCTGGAAGACTATGACTGGCCGGGCAATATTGCTGAACTAAAAGGCGCAGTGACCAAAGCTGCATTTGCATCGCAAGGATCGGAGATTCGCATCGACCACTTGCCCTATGCGATACGTGAGGCTTCTGATTTCGAGGTGAGCACATCAAGAGACGATACCCCTTCCAATTTTAATGTGGCCAGAACTCAGTGGGAGAGACAGTACCTTGCCTTTCATTTGGAGGAGCACGGTTGGGATATCAATAAAACCGCCCAGGCGGTGGGCATGACGGAACCTGCTTTAAGACGAAAAATTAAAGCATACAATATCGAGCCCATGTTGCCGGCGTCGACGACGCTGAGGGAAACAAATCAAAGGAGTATTTCGAAAAGTGTCGTGTTGTATGGCCGGGGACTCCATTCCGGGCTGAAAACCGGGTTGATCATCGAGCCTTTGCCACCGGGGAGCGGGATACAGTTCGGCAACCTGACAAGCCCCGATACCGTGAGGGCGAACGTCGATTTCGTGGATGGCACCAACCATGCGACAAACTTGCGCAATGGAGCTGTGACTGCTCGAACGATTGAGCATCTCATGAGTGCGCTGCACGCATACAAGATAAGCAATATACTCATCAAAATGACTGAGGAAGTGCCCGTCATGGATGGGTCGGCAGTGGAGTTTTGTCGCTTGCTTGAAGAAGCGGGTATCGAAGATCAGAAAGAAAAAAGCGAGGACCTGTGGGTTGATAAGATATATGAGGTTGGGGAGCCGAATGACGAGAAGGGTTACGTTCGTATAGAGCCGGCGGATTCTTTTTCCGTTTCATACCTCATTGATTATCCTAAACCGATTGGGAAGCAAACCTACTTGTATGAGCACAAGAATGCATTGGGTTTTCAAGAAGAAATCGCACCGGCCCGTACGTTTGGTTTTGTCTATGAATTGGAGTCGCTCGAAAAAATGGGCTTGGCCGAGGGAGGTCGTTGGGATAACGTAATTCTTGTGGACAAAGCGCGTGTCGTGAATACCCAATTACGATTTCCCAATGAGTTCGTTCGCCATAAAATCCTTGACGTCATCGGAGATCTGTATTTAACCGGTCGGCCTATCCGAGGGAAGGTAACCGCTGAGAGAAGTGGACACCGACATAATGTAGCTTTAGTCAAGAAATTGATGGAAGTTCATGGCTGATTCTGAGTACATTCCGAGCGATTCCGCCTGCCAAATCATGGAACATCACTTTTGAATGAAGACCGTCTGACATACCGCGACGCGGGCGTCGATGTGGAGTTGGGAGAGGGTTTCGTCCAGGCTATCGCCCAAATTGTAAAATCCACCCATGCGAATCAAAGTGACCGTATCCTGAAGGGGACGGCTGATTTTGCCGGTTTGTTCCGTCTGGGTGGGGAATATGAAGATCCTGTGCTGGTTTCAGGCGCCGACGGCGTCGGCACGAAATTGCTCCTGGCTCAAGAGTTCGAACGTCATGATTCCATTGGGGTCGACCTGGTGGCCATGTGCGTCAACGACATCCTGACCGTGGGAGCAGAACCGCTTTTTTTTCTTGATTACATTGCGACTGGCAAGATTGATCAACGCGTATTGAAGGCAGCCGTATCCGGAATTGCACGAGGATGCCGGGAGGCGGGGTGCGCCCTCCTCGGGGGTGAGACCGCCGAGATGCCTGATATGTATGAGCCGGGCGTGTATGATCTCGCTGGATTCGCCGTGGGGGTGGTTGAACGCAAAAACCTGGATGATCGAACGTCTGTGCAGACCGGCGACGCCATACTCGCACTCCCCTCTTCAGGAATTCATAGCAACGGATATTCCTTGGTGCGAAAAATACTTAGATCAAAAGAAACACGGGATGTGGCAGCGCAAAAGCTGGGCGTTCCCATTGAAGATGTTTTATTGGAGCCGACCCGGATTTACGCCAAAGGGGTCCATGCCGTTCGGAGAGAAGAGGGAATTAGCGGCATCGCGCACATCACGGGAGGCGGGATTCCGGGAAACGTGAACCGTGTGATTCCGGATGAATTGCAGGCGAAATTTTATCCTGAAAAATGGGTGATGCCCGAGATATTCTCTTTGATTCAGGAGTTTGGCCCGGTTGAGAGCGCGGAGATGTATCACACTTTTAACATGGGCTTGGGTTTTGTCTTTCTCGTGAGACCGGAGCGGGTTGAATCTTTGATCGGATGTTTGAAAAATGCGGGAGAGCACGCCATGGTTGTTGGCGAAGTCGCCAATAAACCGAAGGGTGGCCATTCCGTCGTTATTGAAGGCGCATTTTAGTGCACTCAGGAACACGATTCCGTTTGGGCGTTTTGGCCTCGGGCCGTGGGTCGAACCTGCAAGCCCTTATTGATGCCGGTCGGAACGCGAATTTCCCGGCGGAAGTTGTATTGGTGCTGAGCGATAAAAAAAATGCGTATGCGCTCGAGCGCGCCTCGCTGGCCGGCATACGAACCGGACATCTGGCGCCGAAGGAGGAGGGTTTTTATCGGAAGATGGGTGATGAGATTGAAAATTACGGAGTCGATCTCGTCTGTTGCGCTGGTTTCATGCGCATTTTACCGCCAGAGTTTGTGAACCGTTTCTCAGGAAGAATCATCAACATTCATCCCTCGCTTCTGCCGAGTTTCCCTGGCCTGCATGCACAAAAAAAAGCCCTGGATGCCGGCGTGAGAGTGACAGGCTGCACGGTCCACTTCGTGGATGAGGGGGTGGATACGGGGCCGATCATTTTGCAGGCCGCCGTGCCGGTGTTGCCTGATGACGATGAAAAAACCCTTTCGGAGAGAATTCTCACTTATGAGCACCGCATCTATCCACTGGCGGTGCGGCTTATCGCCGAGGGGAGCGTTCGCTGCATTGATGGCGTTGTGCAATATACGGAGAGTGCTTTTCCGGAGAGTAAAGGATTTATCTCACCCGTTTCTTGATAGTTATCTACAAAGGATTTCGAGAGTTTGCGCAAATCATATTTCGTAATACTGGTATTTGGTTCTTTGTTTTTCACGTTTTTGCAAACGTTCGCTCTCGGTGCGTCTGTGGCGGAAGAATCGCGTCAAAAGACGGAAGAAATCATCACGGCGCTCCAGGAAAAATATGAGGCCCTGGGCTCTCTGCAAGCCTCATTCGAGCAGAAAAATGAATTGAAATCCCTCGGGCGGACAACGACGTCGAACGGCAGCCTATCGTGGCAGAAGCCCGGCAAATTGCGCATGGAATACGTGAAGCCTGAAAAGCAGCTCCTGGTTTCGGATGGTCGCACCTTTTGGCTCTATACCGAGCGATTCAAACAGGTGATGGTTTCCAAAACCGGAGACTCCGGGTTTGGCGCCACTCCTTTGTTATTTTTGTCGGGCAAGGGGAATTTGAAAAAGAATTTTCATGTAACCGTGGAAGAAGTTGGAATTTCCAGGCGAAGCGGCGGAATCTGGAGAGCCGGTCAGGCCCATCGCATTCGCCTGGAGCCGAAGGCAGCGAGCGCCTCGTTTCGCCGAATGTGGCTTGAGGTGGATCCTGAAAATTTTAGAATTCTCACGCTGGCTTATGTCGATAATATCGGCAACAAAAGTCATCTGCGGTTTTCAAATGTCAAAGAAAACGTCAGAATTGCAGCAGAGGAATTTCATTTTGTCGTGCCGCCAAATGTTGAAATCCTCCAGATGCCGTCACAGAACAGTCAGCGATAAATAAGGAACCTTTCGAGAATGGCGATGGAAATCATCAATTGGGTGATGGGTTTTGGTCAGACGATTTTCTGGGCGGTGCTGGTTCTTGGATTGCTCATCTTTATCCATGAGTTGGGCCACCATCTCGTTGCGAAATGGCTTGGAATCGGCGTTTCCACGTTTTCTCTGGGTTTCGGGCGCCGCATCTGGGGTTTTCAGCGGGGAGAGACCGAATATCGCGTGTCTCTGATCCCCCTGGGCGGTTATGTGAAGCTCTTGGGAGAAGACCCGGAAGCACGACCTGATGATCCTGATGTTCCCAAAGAACCGGATGAGCCGGAGAAATCATTCTACTTGCGGCCTGTGAGCCACCGATTGGCTGTCATTTCGGCTGGACCTTTGTTTAATGTCGTCTTGGCAATACTCCTCAGTTGGGGACTGCATCTTGGGGGTATTCCCGTCCCCGGAACGTGGGTCGGCGGTGTTTTGCCCGGTACGCCTGCGCAAAAGGCGAACCTTCAAGCGGGCGATCATATCGTTGCCATTGATGGAAAGCGGATTCAGAAATGGTCCGAGCTCGTTGAAATCGTACGAAGAAATGCCGACAAAAAACTCGTTTTGACGGTGGAGCGCGGCCGCAAATCCTTTGAAACGGCCATCATTCCTACATCAAAGAGCGCGACGGGCAAGGAACTGGGTTATGGCCGGATTGGTATCAGTATCGGTCAAGGCACCTACACCGAGCGTTTCGGCTTTTTTGAGTCCTTGGGGAAGGGGTTCGAGCAGAATTACCGCATCGCCAGCTTAACGGTCGTTACACTGTATTCGATGCTCACGAAGACCATTCCAGCGGACATCGGCGGCCCGATTCGCATTTCCGTGGTGGCCGCGGAACAGGCGCAACGCGGATTCCGCTATCTCGTCATGTTCACGATTTTGCTCAGCGTCAATCTGGCGATTTTGAACTTGTTGCCGATCCCGGTTCTCGACGGCGGGCATATTTTTTTCTTGCTTATCGAAGCCTTGCGTGGCAAACCTATCAGCCTAAGAGTCCGGGAGATGGCCATGCAGGTCGGCACCGTTCTCCTCATCGGTTTGATGATCTTTGCCACTTACAAGGACAGTGTGTATTATCTGTTTCGGGGTGACTCGGCAACGATAACGAAAAAAGAAAAGGGAAAAGGGAGCAGTCCAATGAAATTATCTCCTGAAGGCCAAAAAGGCGGCAAATAGGGATTTCGACAATGTTTGAGCCGTTCACGGACGACGTGTTTTACACGAAACCCATACCGGGAGTCGGCCTGCCTCCCAAAGAGTCAAACAGCACTGCTCTTCCGGTGGTTGGAGCGGATGCGGCCGGCGAAGTGTTGCCTTGCGCGGACCCGTCTTTGTTCCCCCTGAATCGACGAAAAAGCACTCAGGTCGAAGTGCGAGGCGTCAAAATCGGCGGTGGCGCTCCCATCGTCGTGCAATCGATGTGTAACACGTACACGCACGATGTGGAGGCAACCGTCGCTCAAATCAATCGCCTGGAAGCCGCCGGGTGTGAAATTGTGCGTTTGGCCGTTCCTGACGAGAAATCGGCCAATGCGCTCGATGAAATCAGAAAACGCACCGAGATGCCTTTGGTGGCGGATATCCATTTCGACTATCGCTACGCCTTGATGGCGGCGGATGCGGGGATAGATTGCCTGCGCATCAACCCCGGCAACATCAATGGAGAGGAAAGGGTGAGTGAGGTGGTCGCCGCGGCGAAGGACCACGGCCTGCCCATTCGCGTGGGCGTGAACGCCGGTTCTTTGGAAAAGCATCTGCTCGATCGTTTTGGTGGCGCAACCCCCGAAGCCATGGTGGAAAGTGGTTTGCGTCATGTCGCCATGCTGGAGAAGCGAAACTTTCATGACACGAAAATCTCCCTGAAAGCTTCCGATGTCGCGCGGGCGGTGAAAGCCTATCGGTTGATGGCGCAACGCGTCGAGTATCCTCTCCATCTTGGTATTACGGAGAGTGGAAGCCTCCAGACGGGTAGCATAAAAAGCGCTGTCGGCCTGGGCATTCTGCTATCGGAAGGCATTGGCGACACCATTCGCGTTTCCTTGGCGGCGGACCCGGTGGAGGAAGTGCGCGTGGGCTACGAAATTCTGAAAAGCCTCAAGTTGCGCCAAAAGGGTGTGAATGTTGTCGCATGTCCATCATGTGGGCGCGTGCAGATTGACGTGGATAAGCTCACCATGGAGATAGAACAAGAGCTTGCCCACATCAATGCTCCTATCACGGTGGCCGTCATGGGTTGTGAGGTGAACGGTCCCGGTGAAGCGAAAGACGCAGACATCGGCGTGGCCGGCGGCCATAAACGAGCTCTGATTTTCATGAAAGGTGAAAAATCGGGCTTGGTGTCCTACGAGGATATCAAGAAAAATCTGGTTGAACGTGTAGAGGAACTTGCAGAGCAGTATGAACGAGGTCAATTTGAAGTTGCCCACTCCTAAGAAAATCTGATTCATGCGATTCTCAAGAGGGTTTCTACCCACATTAAAAGAAGCGCCCGCCGAAGCGGAAGTTGTCAGCCATAAACTAATGGTGCGCTCGGGCATGATTCGCCGCCTGGCGGCCGGCGTATATACGCTTTTGCCCCTCGGCGTGCGCGTGCAGCGCAAAGTCGAGCAGATCTTGCGCGAGGAGTTGAATCGCGCAGGCGCGCAAGAGGTTTTCCTGCCTACACTGAATCCTGCTGAGCTTTGGCGAAAAACGGGGCGGTGGGAAGTATACGGCAAAGAATTGATCCGCCTGAAAGATCGCCATGAGCGTGAATTTTGTCTGGGGCCCACACATGAGGAGGTAATTACCGATCTGGTGGCCCGCGAAGTCAGGAGTTACCGGGATCTGCCACTCAACCTGTATCAGATTCAAACGAAATTCAGAGACGAGATAAGGCCCCGTTTCGGCGTGATGCGAGGACGGGAGTTTACGATGAAGGATGGCTACAGCTTTGATCGAGACGAGGCGGGCGCGGAGCAAAGTTATGAAGAAATGGTGCAAGCCTACACTCGGATATTTCGACGTTGTGGCCTGAAATTCAGTGCTGTGGAGGCGGATTCGGGAGCCATCGGCGGAAGTTTTTCACACGAATTCATGGTCATGGCCGATACCGGCGAGGAAGCGATCACCGTTTGCGATTCGTGCGGATACGCAGCGAACGTGGAAAAATCGCCAGTTCGTTTGAAGTTGCCCGAGAATGAGGGAGGCGAACTTGAAAAAGTTCATACACCCGGCGCTCATTCGATAGAAGAAGTGTCGGAATTCTTTTCTTTGCCTTCATATCGGATGGCGAAGACTCTCTTATATGTCGCGGATGGTGAGCCGGTGGCGGCCATGATTCCGGGCCACAGGGAATTGAATGAAATTAAACTGAAAAATGCGCTTGATGCGGTGGATATCGAACTTGCCGACGCCGAGACGGTAGAGGAACTCACCAATTCCGAAGTGGGCTTCGCAGGTCCTGTGGGTTTGTCGGATGTCCGGCTCGTTGTCGATTACGCCATCGAAAACGGCGGCGGGCTAATTGTCGGGGCGAATCAAACGGACTATCACTACACGGGCGCGCGCGAGGGTCGTGATTTTGAGGCAAGCAAATTCGCAGACCTCACCGTCGCCCAGGAGGGGGATGGTTGTCCCAAATGTGAAGCGGGGCTCAGCATCAGGCGCGGCATCGAAGTCGGGCATGTCTTCAAGCTGGGTTGCAAGTATTCCGAATCCCTGGATGCCACCTATCAGGATGAGGGTGGCGAGACGCACACCATCGTCATGGGTTGTTATGGCATTGGCGTGGGTCGCACGGTGGCGGCGGCCATCGAGCAGAACCATGACGAGGACGGGATTATCTGGCCGACTCCCATCGCTCCATATCATGTGGACATCATTCCGGTGAGAGTGAATGATGAAACCATGAAGATTTGCGGCGACATATACGATTCGCTCGAGTCCGCAGGGCTGGATGTCGCGCTTGATGACAGGGATGAGCGGCCGGGCGTGAAATTCAAGGATGCCGATCTCATCGGTTTTCCCTACAAGGTGGTCGTCGGACCAAGGGGACTCAAGGAACGGAAAATCGAGTTGAAATCGAGGAGAACGGGCGATACACAACTTGTGGCGATAAACGAGGCTGCGTCTTTTCTCAAAAATCTGGTTTTCGGGGAGATTGATCCCGCCGGATGATTTATGGGGTTCTCGGGTTCTCTTTCGAAAGGTTCTTGGATTTTCTTGTCAAGCGCTGGTCGGGTCTAAAGTTTCGGACAAGGGAAAACCAAAAAATAGAAAACTTGACGTTTTTGGGCTTGGGCATTTATATTCTGCACCTGTAGCGAAGCGTAGTATCTGAAGGAGATATTTGAACGTGGCCTACCAGGGGGTTCGCGAGTGTGCAATATGCGCATGGCGAGAGGGTTGCCGCCTGAAGTATCGCAATGAACCGAACGGGGCGATTTTTTGTCCGGAGTTTTCTCCGGATTTGAGGATACAACAAACCGAATCGAAGGGAATGCCGCCTTCGCCCGAAGGCCTGGAACGGGGAGCAAATGACAAATGAGACGTGAAATCGAGATTCTTGTTTTGCTCTTTTTGGGGTATTTGTGCCTGATGGTAGGCTTTCGCATGGAAGACATCGGCATACAGGTTTTTTTCTATATTCTATCGGCCATGTTTTTTTTCGCTATATTCCGACCCAAGCAGTCTCCCTGACGGGGTGCATTCTGGCGGCGTAGCTCAACCGGTTAGAGCATACGGCTCATATCCGTAGTGTTGGGGGTTCAAGTCCCTCCGCCGCTACCATTCCTCGCCGCTAGGGGAGGATTTTCCGATGGCCTCGGACACCTCGCAGACAAATTCACTAAAAATAAAAAGAACATTCGAAGCCGGGGTGCGAAAGGGCCTCAAGAAATCGGCTTATGTGACCAAGTCTGCCCCTTTGATGGTCGGGTTTTCCGGTGGCGCGGATTCCACGGCTCTTTTATTGGCCTTAAAGTCGGTCCTGCCGGAATCGCAACTCCTGTGTGCCGTTCATATCGAACACGGACTCCGTGGCGATCTTTCAAAAAAAGATGCCGAGCATGCTGAGCAGGTGTGCTTGCGGCACGGTATCGTTTTTCGTTGTGAGCAGGTTCATGTGTCTCGAATAGCGCAATTGGGCCTTGAAGGAGCTGCCCGCGAATCAAGGCGCTCGGCTTTCCTGGCTATTGCGAAGGAGATGGGCGCCGATACCATTGCGTTGGCCCACAACAGGGATGATCAGGCCGAAACCGTGCTCATGCGTTTATTTGAAGGAGCAGGCGTCCGGGGAGTTGCAGGCATGAGGTGGCGGACCCCGCTTTCGTCGAAAGGAGAAGATGGGTTCCACATCATCCGGCCCTTGCTGGATTTATCGCGTGCGGAGATTTTGGAGTATTTGGAGATAC
>WTGD01000333.1 GCA_011523725.1 Nitrospinota bacterium | reverse complement strand
CTTCACGACGGAGATGAACGAAACGTCCACGACGCATAAACCCGGCCTTTCCTCCCCCGTCAGCGTTTGGAAAATTTCCGGCGTCAGATGCCTGGCGTTCACACCCTCCAAAAGAGTGACCCGCGGGTCATTCCTCAGCTTCCAGTCAATCAAACCCTTGCCCACATCCACCGACGTGACGCGGCGGGCTCCACGGGTGAGCAGCACATCGGTGAACCCACCCGTCGATGCGCCGATATCCATGCAGTATCTATCCAGCGGATCGATGCCGAAAAAACCCAGCGCTCCCTCGAGCTTGAGGCCTCCCCGGCTCACATAGGGGCAAGGATTTTCCTTGAGGGTGATGGATGCGTCTTCGGGAAATGAAGAACCCGCCTTCGTGGCGGGTTCGCCGTCAACACTGACCAGACCGGCCAGAATCAGGCTGCGCGCACGCTCCCGGCTTGGAGCCAGCGCACGTTCGACGAGTAGTTTATCGAGCCTCTGTTTCTTTGCCATGCGCAGCCAGATCGGCAGAATCAGCCTTGCCTTCCATCAGGTCGCGAGCCGCCTGGGTGATATCGCCTGGCGTAAGTCCACAGTCGTCGCGCTGTAGTTGAGGCGCTCCGTGCTCGATGAAACGATCGGGAATACCCAAAACCGTGGCGGAAACGTCCCGGATGCCATGCGCCGCCAAAAGCTCCAGAACGCCGGCACCCATTCCACCGATGCGCGTCCCCTCCTCAATCGTCACGATGCGCTTGCAACGCCTGGCGAGTTCCAAAACCTTCTCATCATCCATCGGCTTCACAAAGCGAAGGTTCAATACCGACGCCTCAATTCCAAGTTCCGCCAACTGTCCGGCAGACTCCATCGAGAGACCCACCATGGGACCCAGGGCGATGAGAGCGACGTCATCGCCGTCGCGAAGCAGTTCCGCCTCTCCGATGGGAATCGTTTCGATATCCTCATCCATCGGCACGCCTTCACCGGAACCACGCGCAAAACGCACCGCTGCAGGTCCTGGATGCTCAATTGCCGTCAAGACCATTTTCTGGAGTTCGTTTTCGTCTTTGGGCGACATGATGGCCATGTTCGGCAGACACCGGAGATAGGCCAGGTCGTAGGCCCCCTGATGGGTGGGGCCGTCGTCGCCCACGAGACCGGCCCGGTCCAGCGCGAAGGTAACGGGCACGTTCGTGAGGCAGACGTCGTGGATGATCTGATCGTATGCGCGCTGCAAAAATGTGCTGTAAATGGCGGCGACCGGCTTCATCCCCTCGAGCGCCAGCCCTGCGGCGAAAGTCACCGCATGTTGTTCACACATCCCGACGTCGAAGCAGCGATCCGGCAGGACTTTCTGATAGTTGACGAGCGCCGTGCCTTCCAGCATGGCCGCCGAGATGGCTACTATTTTTTCATCTTTTTTGCTGAGTTCAATCATGGTGTCGGTGAAAACTTTGGAGTAGCCGGGAGGCCCGGGCGCTTTCTTGTGGAATTCGCCGGATTCGGGGTCGAACTTCGTCACGCCGTGATAGGTGATGGGTTCCGCCTCGCTATAGGGATACCCATAGCCCTTGCGGGTAACGACATGAACCAGATTGGGACCATCCAGATTTTTCACGTTCCTGAGCGTGGGAATCAGCAAGTCGAGCCTGTGTCCGTCCACCGGGCCGATGTATCGAAAACCCAGTTCCTCGAACAAAATGCCCGGCACGATGATATTTTTCAGCGACTCCTCCACCCTGTCCATGAGCGTAACGGCATGACTGCCCACCACGGGGAGGTGGCTGATTATTTTCTGGACTTCGCCACGCACCTTGCGAGCCCGGTTCGCCCATTCACCCGTCATGATCCGCGCCAGATACGAGCACATGGCGCCCACGTTGTGCGAGATCCCCATTTTATTGTCATTGAGAATGACAGTGAGGTTTCTCTTCGAATCGCCGGCGTTGTTGAGACCTTCCATCGCCATACCCGCGGTCAGGCTGCCGTCTCCGATGACGGCAACGACCTGAAAATCCTCACCAGAGAGATCCCGCGCCGTGGCCATGCCCAGCGCAGCCGATATGGAAGTGCCGCCATGCGCCACGTTCAGATGGTCGTATTCACTCTCACGCCTGTCCGGGAAACCGGCAATTCCCTCCCACTGCCTCAGCGTGTGGAACCGATCCCGGCGTCCCGTCAATATCTTATGGGTGTAAGCCTGGTGACCGACATCCCAAATCAACTTGTCTTTCGGCGTATCGTAGAGATAGTGAAGCGCTACAATGAGTTCCGCAGCACCCAGAGAAGCGCCGAGATGCCCACCCGTGTTCGAGGTTACCTGAATCACCATGTCGCGGAGTTCATCCACGACTTGAGGAAGTTCCTCTTCCGGCAATTGCCTCAAATCCGCCGGGCTATCGATGCGTTCAAGTAGTTCGCCCATATCATCTCCCCACGAGAACTCGGTTTATATCGAACCTGATTTCATCAAGGGAATGTCTCGTACGCCGACATTCCACGGTCACTCGAAGATTCACTGCAAAATGATAATCAATCGTCAAAACCGACGCAAGATAATAAAATGCGCCAAAGATTCGAGTTCCGGCGCATTTTTCGGGAAAATTTCGAGCGCCTGCAATGCTTCCTCACAAGTGGAGCGCGCGAGCCTTTTCGATTTCTCCATCCCGTACAAGGCGGGATAAGTTGCTTTGTTCAATCCCTCATCCGAGCCTATGGGTTTTCCCATGAGGGCTTCATCGCCTTCCACATCCAGAATGTCGTCCACGATCTGAAACGCCAGCCCAATCTTCTCGCCATAAACATGCAGCGCTGTTATCTGCGCTTCATCACCACCACCGAGGAGGCCCCCCAAACAAACAGAAACCCTCAGAAGCGCACCCGTTTTTCTTCTATGGATTTCCTCCAGATGCGTCACATCGCTCACACGGCCATTCGCCCGGATGTCCAAAAGCTGTCCCCCCACCATGCCCGTCGCGCCTGCCGCATCGGCGACCATGCGAATCGCTTTCACATGACGCTCGGGTGAAACCTTCGCGCCCATTCGCTCATTCGCCATCAACTCGAAGGCCAGGGCCTGCAGCCCGTCACCCGCCAGGATCGCCGCCGCCTCGCCATAAACCTTGTGGTTCGTAAGCACGCCGCGCCTCAAGTCATCATCGTCCATGGCGGGCAAATCATCATGGATCAAGGAATAGGAATGAATACACTCGAGGGCGCATGCGGCAGGCAGGATAAATTCAGGATTTCCGCCCACGGCTTCACACCCGGCCACGCAAAGCACGGGGCGCAGGCGCTTTCCGCCGGCGAAAAGGCTGTAACGCATGATCTCGAAAATTTCGGGAGGTTCGGAGGATTCCGGCACGAGGCGATCGAGTTCTCCTTCCACGCGCTTCGCCCAGGTGCTCAGGTAAGCCGCCGCGTCGATACGACCGGGGAGTGCGGCCTCACTCATCATCTTCACCATCTTCAAACGGTTGCAACGACAATGTTTCCTCCGATTCCCCCGCGAGTTCTTCCACCTCCTTTTGCGCCGCGTTCAATTGCTCCCGGCTATAGCGGAAGAGCTTCACGGCCTCTTCTCCCTGACTGCGGGTCCCAGCCTTTCCGCGGGT
>WTGD01000409.1 GCA_011523725.1 Nitrospinota bacterium | reverse complement strand
ACGTTCGCCGTATCCACTTCCGCCATGAGCAACTGCTCGCTCGCGCGCTCCGCCTGGGCGAGGGGCTCCCCGCTGGGCGCCAGGATTTCGGAGCCGCCCCAGAAGTTGATGCCGTCCTCATAGCCCACCCGGTTGCTGAAGACGACGTGCTGGTTGTAGGCCGCGGCGTAGGTTCTCGTGAGCGACTGCCAGACGCGCTGGATCGCGAGGCCGCCCTCGCCGTTCGCCTTGCTCACGCCGCGCGCGGGACTCGCAGAGGGAACGATGAGCAGGTCCGCGCCGTCGAGCGAGGCGACGCCCGCCAGGCTCGGATGCCAGGCGTCCTCGCAGATGAGGATGGCCGCGCGCCCGAACCGCGTGTCGAAGGCGCGCACCTTGTCTCCCCGGCCCACGTAGCGGTTCTCATCGAACAGCCCGTAGGTCGGCAGGTACACCTTGCGGTGCACGTGGAGAAGCTCGCCGTTCTCGAAATAGGCGGCGGAATTGAAAAACCCGTGCCTGCCCGATTCCTCCACGAAGCCGACCACCAGGGAGAGGTTCCTGCTCAGGGCGGCGATTTCCTTTATCGCCGAGGTGTTGCGCCGGATGGCCACCTCGGGAACCATGTCCTTCAGAAAATAGCCCGTGAGCGAAAGCTCGGGAAAGACGAGGAGGTCGACGCCCTGCGCCTCGGCCTTTCCCACCTCTGCCGCCAGCAATTCACGGTTCGCGTCGAGATTCCCGAGCCTGGGTCCTATCTGGGCCGCCGCCGCCAGAAATTTCATGTCGTCTTCCCGTCGAGATCGAATAAGAAATCCAATACGTCCTGCGCATCGCGGCATGAAACGCCGCGCGCTCATCTTTGTCTAGCACATTATCGGCGATTACAGGAAACCGGCGCGGGTAATCCGGCTCAGATGAAGAGCTTGGTCTCCGCCCCTTTGGTTTTCCGCATGAACTCAGGGAGGCTGATTACCTCGTCCACGACGTCCGCCACGTCCTCCGCCGATATTCCCAGGAGCCTGGGCTGCGCGGCGCAGGCGTAGACCCTGAGCTTGCCGAGTCTTCTGGCGGACTCGATGAGATCCTCGGCCGAATGCGCGCCGCGCGCAACCTCTCCCGCCGGGAGCGCGGCGTCGAGGTCGTCGTCCATGAATCGTTTGAGCGCGCCGAAGAAGAGGATGACGTGCACCTCGTCCCCGTTCGCGGCGGCGCTCGCCGCAAGGGTGGCTGTCTGGTGGATGCGCTCAGGCTCGCCGCTGTGGGCGTAAATGACGAACTGGGACATGTGGGCCTTAATCTTTTTGCGGGGGCGGGCAGCGTAAGGGCAACCCCGACAAAAAAAAGAAACGATTGCGTATCTTGTAGGGGCGGGCACGGGGGCCCGCCCCTACGGCATCACGCTGGCCTTCTCCCGGATCGCATCACTCAAAATCTTTCGGCTTCGCGTTCTCGAAATCATAGTCGGGCAAATCCGAGCGCACCGGCGGGTCGACGCCCTCATCCTGCATATGGCGAGGTCTCGGCTGAGAGGCAAGAAGGTGGGCGATCAAACGATAGAGGCCGTAGATCAGCCCGTAGGCAACGACGAACCAGAGCGCTCCCGTAAAATCGCGGTGGTAGAAGTGGTAGGCGATGCCCAGCCAGAAAACAAACCCGGCGAATATACCCAGAGCCGATCGACCGTTTTCCATCACCAGCCGCCTTTTTAACCGCCGTGCAGCGTCCGTCTTCAGTCCGCCCCGGAAGCGGGTGGAGCCTCCTCCGCGGCTTCGGGCTCCTTCGCTCCCTCGGCGCTCTTTATCGAACTTCCCCCGCCGCCCGTCATATGGCAGGTCCCCTCGAACACCGCGCCTTCTTCGATGTAGATGCTCGGCGTGAAAATCTCGCCGCTCAGGTGGGAGCCCACCCTCACCTCGCACTTTTCCTTCGCCTCTATCTTGCCCTCCATCCGGCCCATCACGATGACGACGCCGGCCTTGACCTCGGCCTTCACGTTCGCCGCCGTGCCGATGATAAAGGTGTCGTCCGTGATGACCTCTCCCTCCAGGACGCCGTCCACGCGCACGGTGCCCTCGAAGGTGATGACTCCCTTGAACTCGGTGCCTTCCCCCAGGAAGGCGCGAATGCTCTTCTCGTAGTTTTTCGCCATCCGACGATCCTCGCATAAAACCCGATAGAAAAACCAGGGCTAACAAAGCCGCTGAAGCAATCCCTCGAGCGTCTCCCTCGTATAATACTCTATTTCTATCTTTCCGCTCTCCTCATTGCCTGAAATCGCGACTTTCGTCCCCAGCGCGCTCCTGAGCCGCTCGGCCGCTTCCCGAAGGTAAAGCGCCTGCGGCCCCGAGGGTCCGTTCTGTGGAGCGGGTTGGCGGAAGGCTGCCTTCTCCTCGCTTCCGCCCTCGAGCGCTCGCCTCACGCGCGTCTCCAGCTGACGCACGGAGAGCCTCTTTTGGGTGGCGATCCTGGCATGGCTCGCCATCTCTTCTTCCGTGCGCAGGGACAAGAGCGCCCTGGCGTGTCCCATGGAGAGGAGCCCCGCGGCCACGCTCTCCTGGACCGAAGCGGGCAGATTGAGCAGGCGGACGTAGTTCGCAACGGTAGAGCGATCCTTGCCCACGCGCGCGGCCGTCTCTTCCTGCGTGAGGCCTAAGCGCTCCATCATGCTCGCGTATGCGGCCGCTTCTTCCATGGGGTTGAGATCCGCGCGCTGCACGTTCTCGACGATGGCGAGCTCCAAAGCCTCGTCCCCGCCTGCGTCGATGAGGATGGCGGGAACCTCGTCGACTCCCGCCAGGCGCGCGGCGCGCCAGCGGCGCTCCCCGGCCACGATCTCGTACCCCCCGCCCGCGGCGCGGCGCACCAGAAGGGGCTGGATCACCCCGTGGCGCTTCACGGACTCGGCGAGTTCGCCCAGGTCTTCCTCGTCGAAATCAACGCGCGGCTGGTGAACGCCGGGAGTCAGGTGGGCCGGAGAAAGGCGCATCAGAATGCCCTCATCCTCGGCGGCGCCCCCAGGAGGGTCCAGCACCGCCGGTGCGGGTTCTTGCGTCTCCTGGGAGGCCAGAAGGGCGTCCAGGCCGCGCCCGAGCACTTTTTTTCTCATGGTCGTCATGTCCGGTTTTTCATCCTTTCTTTCGAGCGAGCGATGAACTCGCCCGCCAGCGCGAGGTACGCCTGTGCGCCCGGCGAGGAGATGTCGTAGGTGATCACCGGCTTCCCGTGGCTCGGCGCCTCGGCGAGGCGCACGTTCCTGGGGATCACAACCCGGTAGGTCAACTCCGGCAGGTGGGAGCGCAAATCCTCGTTCACCTGACGCGAAAGGTTCGTTCTCGAATCATACATCGTGAGCAGGATTCCGCCTATTCTGAGATCGGGATGAACGCTCCCGCGTATCCGCTCCACCGTCTTCATGAGGCGGGCCAGGCCCTCGAGCGCGAAATACTCCGCCTGGATGGGAATGAGCACCTCATCCGCCGCCCGCAGGCCGTTCAGGGTGAGGAACCCCAGGGAAGGCGGGCAGTCGATCAGGATATAGCGAAAGCGGCTCCTGAGCGGTTCGATTACATTTCGCAAGCGGCTCTCTCTTTGCGGCAAATCCGCAATCTCCACTTCCGCGCCCGCCAGGTCGATGGAGGAGGGCAATAATTTTAGGCCTTTAATATCAGTATTAAAGGCCTAAAATTATTG
>WTGD01000011.1 GCA_011523725.1 Nitrospinota bacterium | reverse complement strand
GCCGCCGGAACCACCAACGTAGGTGGCCGTGCCGGTCAGGGGGAGGTCGGGCGGATTGGCGGGGTCGAGTTCCGGGCCGTCGATAAAGACGCCGCGCGTGGCGGATTCGACTTCCCAAACGGGTTCGCCGGGCGGGTAGACGAGCCACCATCCGGCCGCGAGATAGTCGGAAGGGTCGGCGTCGTCCCAATCGACGACGGCGTAGAGCAGAATCCTGCCGTCGTAGTGGTTTTCCGCGAGTATCCACTCGCGGCTGGAATGGTTGGGCTGCAAGGGCCGGGGAAGGAAACGCCCCCACGACCCGTCCAGGTGCCGTACGGTATCGAGGGTGCGGGTGCGGCCGCCGTGGTAGCGCACGTCGACGCTGAGGACGCCCTCGACGAAGGTCGTCTGCGTCCGAAACGGCTGGGGGGTGGGCTCGAGTGTTGGCGTCGGGATGGGAGGCGGCTCAGAAATACCACCGGAACCCCCGCCGCTACAGCCCGCCGTCAGCGAAAGTAGGAGAACGATCAATGCCAAGCGTTTCATGCGAACCTTAATAAAATATGCGCCAAGTGGTGTCAAGGAAAAGATGAGCCGGGAGATCTCAGGGCATTGCGCCGGGCTCGCCTTGCCGGATGAGGCGAACCCCCGGCGATTGACCCCTCGTACCTTTGAGTTTTTGCGGGCGGGCGTCAAAAGTGTTACTAATGTGTTCAACTGGACATTTCGGTCGCCGCTCGATGAGGGCGTCTTTCTTTTGATCACGGGGCAGGGTTCGAATCCATGAACGAGGCGGGAAACTTTCATTTCGGCTATCTGCTGCCCACGCGCGGCGTCGTCGTGGCGGCGGCGGGCGGGGCGCCGGACATCGACCCCATTTTTTCTCTTGCGAAAAAGGCCGAGAACCTGGGCCTGGACTCCGTCTGGCTCGGCGACAGCGTGCTGGCGAAACCGCGCATGGAGAGCTTCACCACCTGGGCGGCGGTGCTCGCCTCGACCGAGCGCGTACAGGTGGGCACGGCGGTCATGCTCGCCGCGCTCCGGCATCCGGTCATGCTCGCCCAGTCGATGAGCACGCTCGACTGCATGTTCCCCGGGCGCGTCCTGCCCGGCCTGGGTGTGGGGCGGACGGACCTCAAGTTCGAGTTCGAGACCATCGGCGTTCCCATCAACGAGCGCGCGCGCCGCTTCTCCGAGACCGTGGAGATACTCAAGCTCCTCATGCGCGAACCACAGGCAAATTACGCGGGTAAGTATTTCTCATTCGAGGGGGTAGAGCTCGAGCCGCGTCCCAAAACCCCCGGCGGCCCCCCGGTCTGGCTGTCGAGCAATCTGGTGGATTCAGGCCTCAGGCGCGTGGCGCGCTTCGCCGACGGCTGGATAACGAACTCCATCACGGCGGACCTCTACCGACAGTGCTGGGAGAAGATACTCTCGTATTCCGACGAGTTTGGCCGAAAAGATGAAATACAGGAAATTCCCCAGTGCCTCTACGTGACGATGAACATCAATCCCGACGGCGCGAAGGCCGAGGCCCAGTGCGGCGAGTTTCTCTCCAAGTACTACCACAAGACCTTCGATGAGGTGCGCGAGCAGCTCCTCGTCCTCGCCGGAGACGGCGACCGCGTGGAGGAGCAGTTAAGGGAATACGCGGCGGAGGGGGCGCGCGTCTTCGTCGTCCGCTTTGCGGGGGGCAGCCAGGAAGAACAGCTCGAGAACTTCGTCTCCGAACTCCTGCCGAGGTTCGAGTAGATGGTCCTTGAGAACGGAACGGGCGCTTCCAAAGAGGAAATCGAGGCGAGGATAGCGGACGCGCGCGGCCTCATGCGCGCGGCGGAGCTCGACGTTCTCATCGTCATCGGGCGCTCTTTTTACGACCGCATGGGGAGCCTGACCTACCTCACCAACCATTTCCCGCCGTTTCCGCCGGGCGCGTTCAGCGAGGCCGTCCGGGGGATGGGCCACGGCGTGCTCGTCCTGCCGATGGAAGAAGAGCCGCTGCTCTTCGTGGACCACAGAAACTATCGCGCAGAGATGGTGCACGTCGAAAAAGTCCAGGTGGAGGCGAATATCTCCGCGGGCCTTGTGAATCAACTGGGGCGCCTGGGAGCAGAGGGCGCGCGGGTGGGAATCGCCGGTGAGGACATCATGCCGGCCACGATGTACATCGACCTGACCACAGCGCTCCCGGACGCGCAGTTCTCGAACGCGAACGCCCTGGTGGAGCGGCTCCGCGCGAGGAAGAGCGAGACCGAGGTCGCATATCTCAAGCGCGCGGCGGAGATTGTCGAGGCGGGCTACGCCGCGATTTTCGATGCGATACGCCCCGGCGTGAGCGAGAGCGATCTGTGCGCCGAGGGCCATGCGGCGGGGATGCGCGCGGGGGCTGATTTCGTGCGCTACGTCCGCGTCCACAGCGGTCCGTGGGCGAGCTGGGGTTCGCGCTGGCCGCAGGCGACGCAGAGAAAGATCGAGGCGGGCGACCTGATCCGCTTCGACTACGTGGGCGCGGTGGAGGACTACGGGTTCGACGTCAACCGCACCGCCGTGGTTCCCGGCAGGAAGCTCGAAAAGAGCGTGGAGGAGATGCTGGAGTTGACCGTCGCGACTTCTGAGGCGTCGATGGGCGCGGTTCGCGCGGGCGCGAAGGCTTCGGACGTTCATGAGGCGGCAAGCCGGTTCCTGGACGAAAACGCGAACGGTGCGGGGCAGTATCTCTTCCCGATGGCGGGGCACGGCATCGGTCTCGAAACCGTGGAGGCGCCCATCATCCGGCCCGACAACGCGATGGCGCTTGAGCGCAACATGGTGCTTTGCGTGGAGCCGCAGTTCGTGCTGCCAGAAGTCGGGGGCACGAACATCGAGCAGATGGTGCTCGTGACGGACGAGGGATGCGAACTCCTCACGACGACAACCACGCGCCCGTGGGCGGAGTGAGTCAGGTACTCCAGGGCCGGCGGGTAAAATCGTCTGATGAGTGAAAATCGATAATCGTGCGTTCGTAATGCGCTCGTAATTTTCTTGTGAGACGCTTCCTGATGCGTCTGGCGTTTGTTCGCGAAAAACGCTTCATCAAGAGGACGGAATTTCCATGAAGCGCTTCCTGAGCCCGGTCGCCCTTCTGGCCATCGTCTGGTCGGTCATCCAGCTTTACTGGGCCTTCTTCGGGATGCTGCACGTCTTCACGTCCAGGCCGCTCCACCTGAGCTTCGCACTCGGCATCGTCTTCCTGACGAAGCCGTTCCGCAAGGAAGGCCGCGTCGGCCCCGTCGATTACGTCCTGACCGTCATCGCTATGAGCATCGCGGTGCTCTACCTGTGGGAGTGGAACTTCCTGAACGAGCGCATCCGCGACGTGGACGAGGTACCCACGCGCTATATCTACTTAGGACTTGCCTACATTCTCCTGACCGTCGAGGCGTCGCGCCGTTATCTCGGCTGGGGCGTCACTTCGGTCGCCGTCGTGGCGCTGGTCTACAATTTTCTGGGCCACCTGATTCCGGGCGCCCTGGGGCACCGCTTCATCCTGTTGACCGAGTTCATCGAGTTCCAGATCCTGGGCGTCGAGGGCCTGCTGGGCGTCCCGCTGGGCGTGAGCGCGGAGGTGGTGTTCTATTTCGTGCTCTTCTCGGCGGCGCTCGAGGTCTCGGGCGGCGGGCGCATGTTCATCGATTTGGCTATCCGGCTCACCGGTTCGTTCCGGGGCGGTCCGGCCAAGGCGGCGATCGTGAGCAGCAGCCTCATGGGGACCATCAGCGGGAGTGCTACGGCGAACGTCGTGGGAACCGGCATCTTCACCATCCCGCTGATGAAGCGCCTGGGCTTCGCCCCCCATTACGCGGGCGCGGTGGAGGCGGTGGCTTCCACGGGCGGGCAGCTCATGCCGCCCATCATGGGGGCGGGGGCCTTCATCCTGGCGGACATGACGGGAACCCCGTACTTAAGGGTAGCGGGCGCGGCGGCGATTCCGGCCATCATCTACTACGTCTCGCTCTTCTCCATGGTCGACCTGGAGGCGAAAAAGCTGAACCTGAAGGGCCTGAGCAAAGACGAGATGCCCGAACTCAGGAGCATTCTTCTGGAGCGCGGCCTCCTGCTCTTCCCGATCATCCTGCTCCTGGGCTACATGGTCGCTGGTTTCACGCTCATGTGGTCGGCGACTTCCGCGGCCCTCGGCGTGGTGGTGCTCAGTTGGGTGCGCAGGGGGACCCGCATGGGGCTCGAGAAAATCATCGAAGCGCTCGAGAAGGCCGGCCGCATGACGGTCCCCGTCGCGGTTCCCTGCGCCATCGCGGGCGTCGTAGTCGGCGTGGTGGACGATACGGGCATCGGCCTCAAGTTCTCGGGCCTCATCGTCAACATCTCGGGCGGGATGATACTGCCTGCGTTGGGCCTCACGCTCATCGGCTGCGTCATCATGGGCATGGGGATGCCCACCGCCGCCGCCTACATCATGGCGGGAACCCTCCTGGGGCCTGCGCTGTTCAAGCTCGGCCTCCCCGTTCTGGCGGCGCACATGTTCATCTATTATTTCGCCATTCTCTCGATGTTGACGCCGCCGGTGGCGCTCTCGGCCTACGTCGCCTCGGGCGTGGCGGATTCGGACCTGACCGCCACGGGCTGGAAGGCGTTCCAGCTCTCTTTGGCGGGATTTCTCATTCCCTTCGTGTTCGTATATAATCCATCCATGCTTTTCATCGGCCCGCTCGGCGAGACGCTCTGGGTGTCGATCACCTGCATCATCGGCGTGGCGGCCCTGGCGGCGGCGATTACCGGGCACATATCACTCCCCCTGGCGGGCTGGGAGCGGGCGGTTTTCTTTATCTGTTGCTTGGGGCTGATCGTTCCCGAGAAGTCGACGGACGTCCTCGGCTCCGTGTTGCTGGTTGTTGTTTTCTGGCGCCATATGGTGCGCGCCAAAAAAAGCGCCCTCGCCGTGGAGTCGGCGGGGCCGGTTTCTTAATGAAAAAGCATGATAGACCGAAGTATATTCGTGGCATTTCCAACAGAGGAGTTTTCGACATGAAGCGCACATCCTGGAAAATGGTTTTCGTTCTTGCGGTGGCCATCGGCGCATTCGTGGCCGTTCAGGCCGAGGCGGCCCGCCTCACGATGGGAAGCTGGAAAAAAGGCAGCGGCTGGCATGTGTACTCGGCCACCATGGCGAACATCGTGAACAACGCGAAAGTGGGCGTTCAGATCGACGCCCTCTCCAAAGGCGGCGGCGTGGGCAATCCCAAGCTCGTCGGCACCGGCAAGTTCAGCATGGGGCTCACCTTCAGCGTGGCGGCGGCCTGGGCGTATCAGGGCAAGGTGGCCTACAAGAAGCCCTACAAGAACCTGCGCGGGCTGGTAGGCGGCCTGGACCAGTACTTCCTGGGCATCGTCACCACGAACCCCAAGGTGAACGGCATTCTCGACTTGAAGAAAGTGCCCGTGAACTACGTGACGGTTCCGCGCGGCGGACTGGGCCAGTGGGCCACGCGCGCCATGCTCGGAGCGCACGGCATCACCTATGAGGGCATCAAGAAGATGGGCGGTTCGGTGACGCACACCGGCTTCGGCGCCATCAAGAGCCGAATGAAGGACGGCCAGGCCGACATGCTGAGCCACACCGTGAACGCGGGCCACCCGGCGCTCACCTCGATTGCGGTCCAGAAGAAGCTGAAGTTCCTGGGCGTAGCCGATGAGTTCCGCAACAAGCTCCTGGGCATCGGCTTCCTGAAAGCCACCATGCCGGCCAAAACCTTCCCGGGACAGGACAAGCCCAAGAACACGTTCGGCTTCACCACTGCGGTCCTCGCCTCCACGGCGCTCAGCAACAAGGATGCGTACAATATCGTCAAGGCGCTGCTCGACAACGTGAAGGACCTGCGGGCGGGGCATAAGGGTCTCAGGAACTTCGACCCGGCGAAGACGGGTTGTAAGGAAGCGCAGATGGGCATTCCGTTCCACGACGGCGCGGCCCGCTACTGCAAGGAGAAGGGCTGGAACTAGTTGATGGCTCAAGCGGCGGGAGCTGCTCCGCCGCCTGAAGAAGCAGGAACGAGAACCGCTATCGGTTCATGAATCGAGGTTCGACTCCCGCCGTCCGTCTCCAGATGGGCGGCGGGAGCCTTCTATTATAAAATCCGTTTGCTCCAACAGGGGGAATGCCATGCCGTACCGCTTCGTCGATCTCACGCTCACCGTCGACCCGGAGGACACCTACGTTCAGTTTCCGCGCGATGAGATTTACGACAAGCCGGCTCCGGGCACGACCATCACCCCCATCGCGACGCTGGACGTGGACCACATCTGCAACTTCGGCTTCACCACGACCACGCAGAGCTACACGCACTACGATGCGCCCTACCACTTCTTCCACGACGGGCTGAAGAACGACGAGTTGCCGCTCGATCACGTGTGCGGCGACGCCTGCGTGATCAAGGTGCCCGGCAAGGGCAATTCCGAGACCGTGACGGCCGAGGACCTGGAAGCGACGGGTGTGGAGGTGCGCCCCGGCGACATCGCCATCGTCAGCACGGAATGGACCGACCGCATGTGGGGCTCGCGCGATTTCTGGGAGCACATGGTCTATCTCTCGACCGACGCGGCCGATTGGCTCATCGACAAGGGGATCAAGGCGCTCGTCCAGGATTTCATGACGTGCGACTCGCCGCTCTATCCCCCCGAGGAGCGCAAGTGGCCCGCCGTGAACTGGAGTCCCAATCACATCAAGTTCCTGGAGCGCGGGATATGCCTTATCGAGTGGTGCACGAACATGGGCGCCATCCAGAAAGAGCGCGTCCTGCTCGTGACGGGCGCGGTGAAGCTCAAGGACACCGAGGGCGCGCCCGCGCGCGTCATAGCGATTGAATTCTGGGACGAGGAGCCGCCCCGCGACGGCGCTCCCCCGCTGCCGCCCCTCGAGAATCCCTATACGGATCGCGGCTCCTGGGCCAAATAAGGCGCGAAAATGGTAGACCAAAGCCTGCGCGGCTTCCTGGAGATGGTGGAGCGGAACCACCCCGAAGAACTCGTGCGCATCAAGGAACCCGTCGGCAGGGGGGACATCACGCCCACGGTGTTCGAGTTCGAGCGCGCGGGCAGATACCCCGTCATCATCTTCGAGCGCGTGGAGGGATTCGAGGGTTCGGTCGTCACCAACATCGCGGGCAACCGGAAGCTCCTTGCGGCGTGTCTGGAAGTGGAGCCGGGTGATCTTCCGACCGCGTACAAGGACCGCTGCCAGAATTACCTGCCCGTGGAGGTGGTCGAGGACGCTCCCTGGCGAGAAGTCGTCATCGAAGAAGACGATGTGGACCTGAACAAGCTGCCCATCCCCTTCCACTTTCCCGTGGATGCGGCCCCCTACATCACGGCGGGCCAGATCGTGGCGCGAGACCCCGAGACGGGCGTGGACACGACGGGTTTCCACCGCTTGCAGCTCAAGGGAAAGAACAGGCTGGGTGTCTCCCTGCATTCAAGACGGCGCATGTACCATTTCCACAAAAAGGCCGAAGATGCGGGCGAGCCCCTGCCCGCGGCGGTCGTCATCGGCATCCATCCGGTGCACTACATGGGCTCGATGGCGTATCACTACCCGCCGGGGGTGCGGAAATACGAAATCATCGGCGCCCTGTTCGGCGAGCCGTACCGCGTCGCGAGGTGCGGCACGGCGGACCTCGAAGCGCCCGAGGGGGCGGAAATAGTGCTGGAAGGGGAGATTCTGAACGATGTCCGCGAGGAGGAGGGCCCCTTCAGCGAGTTCACCGGTTATGCGTCCTACCGCAGCACGCAGAACGTATTCGTTGTGAAGCGCGTGCAGATGCGCGCAGACGCCATGCTCCACAGCGTGGCCTCGGGCATGTCGGCGGACCACATACTCATCTCATGCGTGAGCCGCGAGGCGGAGATACTCAACACGCTCAGGCGCAACCTGCCGGGCGTCACCGCCGTGCACGTGCCCTCGAACACGGCGGGCGCGCTGCTCGCCATCGTCCAGATGAACAAGACGGCCGAGGGCCAGCCGCAGCAGGCCATCATGGCTGCGCTGGGGACCGAGTTCTACTGCAAGTGCGTGGTCGTGGTGGATGAGGACGTGGACATCTTCAACCTCTCCGACGTCGCCTGGGCGGTCATCACGAGGACGCGCGCGGATAAGGACATCAACTTCATCCACGGGGCGATGGGCGCCATCCTGGACCCGACCTCGGACCCCGTGGATCACACCTTGACGAAAGTCGGCATCGACGCCACCAAACCAGCGGGCCGTGACTTCGCGGAGCGGCTCTACATCACCGACGCGCAGCGCGAGCGCGTGCGCGGCATTCTCGATAGCGCGGGCATTCGTCTGTAGGCCTCAAAATGGCGGATAGAAAAGTAAAACTCGGCGTTCTTCTCCCCACGCGCGGCGTGCTGCTCTGGAACGAGGGCGTCCCGGAGGTCGGCCCCATCATCGACCTGGCCGTGCGCGCGGAAGAGCTTGGTTATGATTCGGTGTTCGTGGGCGATTCGGTGCTCGCCAAGCCAAGACTCGAGGCGCTCAGCGTGCTCTCCGCCGTGGCCGTGAGAACCGAGCGCGTGAAGCTCGGCACCGCCGTCTTTCTGCCTTGTCTCAGGGACCCCGTATTCCTCGCCTACCAGGTGGCGACGCTCGACGTCATCTCGGGCGGGCGCGTGATTCTCGGCGTCGGCATCGGCCCGCCGAAGCCCCAGGAGTGCGTCCATGAGTTCGAGACCCTGGGCGTTCCCTTCAGAAAGCGCATGTTCTACATGCAGGAGCACATGACGCTCATGCGGAGGCTCTGGACGGAGGAGAACGTGACTTTTGAAGGCAGGTATTACCAGGTCGAGAACGTGACGCTCGCGCACAGGCCCATCCAGAAGACCGTGCCCATGTGGATCGCCTCAGCCACTGTGGACACCGCATGGCAGCGGGTGGCCAGGTTTGGGGACGGGTGGTTTCCCAACCGCGTGACGCCAGAAGAATTCCGCGACACATGGGGGAAGATCGTCCGCCTCGCGGAGGAGAACGGGCGCGACCCGGGCACGCCCGCGTGGTACATGACCACCTGCATCGACGACGACAAGGAATCCGCCATGAAAAACGGCGAGGCGTTCCTGCTCGATTACTACTACACCCCGTTCTGGGGCGACTCCATCGAGAAGTGGGGCACCTACGGCCCCGCCGAAGACCTCATAGAGCGCATCAACGCCTTCATCGAGGCGGGGGCCGCGCACATCTCCTTGCGCTTCACCCACCGGGATCAGATGGGCCAGTTGGAGCGCTTCACGGAGGAAGTGCTGCCGCACCTGAAATTAGAGTAAGTTGGGTCCTTTGAAGGAATTTCGTAGAGCCGCCTAGAATTCAGCGTCCTCTGCGCCCGGAATCCTAAGGGATCGGAAGTGGCCCTCCAGTTCTCCGAGCGGAGCCGTGGCGTCCAGGCCCATCTTCGCCGTAACGCCATCCTCGGCGGAAGGGTCGAGACGGCTGCCCCACGCGCCCGGAACGACGAACAGATCCTTATCCGCCTGGAATCGCGTGGCCAGCGCCCAGTCGACCTGCGCCGGATTGTGGATGTCGATGTCATGGTCCACGCAAATGGCGTGCTTGACGTCGTAATGCGCGGCGAGCGCCGCCATGAGCGCGCTTTTCGCTTCCCCCTCGTTGGTCTTCCGTATCTGGACGGCGCAGTGAAAGCGGCCCGAGCCTGAGAGGGGAAGCACGACGTCCGTGACGGAAGGAACCGCCTTCTGGAGGTCTCTCAAGAGTCCCGCCTCCCTTGGCACCGCGCCCATCAGCAGGTGGTCGTAGCCCGCCGCCACGATGGAATAGAAAACGGGCTCCTCGCGCATGGCGATGGATTTCACCCGGAACACTTCGCGCTCCGCCGCCGGGCTGTAGTAGCGCGGAAACTCGCCGAATGGTCCCTCGCGCCTGCGCTCATCCGGCGGGATTTCCCCCTCGATCACGATTTCCGCCCCCGCGGGCACGGGAATCCCCGACCAGGGAGCGGGAGCGACGTCCACGGCACGGCCCCGCAAGCCGCCCGCCGCTTCCAGTTCATCCTCTCCGGGCGCCAGCACGAGTTGGCTCGCCATCAGGAGCAGGGGGTCGAGACCCACGCAGACGGCCGCCTTGAGGGGCTCTCCGCACTCCCCGGCGCGCCTGATCATGCCCTTCAGGTGGCGCGGCAAAACGAGCAGGCCGAACAGGTCGGGCTCTAAGGCGTGCATCCTGTGAATCGATACGTTGCCCGTGCCGGAATCGGGGTCCTGCGCGATGAAGACGCCGGCGGAAACGTAGGGGCCGCCGTCCAGTTCATGGTAGGTGGGCAGGGGGAGAATTTTCTGAACGTCGATATCTTTCGTGATGACGTTGCGTAAAAACGGCGCATCGGCGACTGCGTTCGGCTTTATCTTGATTTCCTGCCTGCGCTGCACCTCGCGGAGCAACTCCCCGGGCGCAACTCCCAGGGCGTCGGCGTACCAATCTCTCCTGCAGGCGACGTTGGCGGCGACGGGCATCGGCGCGCCGTCAGTACGCTCGAAAAGGAGGGCGGTCTGGCCGTCCGCTTTTTGGGAAAGAGCGGCGAGTTCATGGCGGAGCGATACGCTGCGCGAAACACGCTTGAGTGCTCCTTTCTCATCGAGACGGGCAAGCCAGCTTTTGAGGTCGTGAGCGTTCATGCGCGTATGATGGCAAATGGGGCGGGGGGCGTCAAAAGCGCAGGGGAGCGCGTCGCATTTGCTACGTCATCAGCGTTTCCCTCAGCATGGCGAGGTAATCACCTGCATAGGGGGGGAGGTAGACGTCGTTCCGCCGGAACAGGCCGATGCGCTTTTTCCCGAACAGGTGGGATATATTTGCGGTTTCCCATCCGTTTGCAGTCTCGGGCCGGGGCCAGAGCGCGTTGACGATAGCAATGCCCGCCCCGTTCAACACGGCTTCGTTGATCAAGGAGTAGGATGACGTCTCGAAGACGACGTTGATGGACAACCCCTGCTTTTCGAAGGTGTGCTCGATGTGCTGGCGATCCGCCGTGCCGCGTTCGAGCAGGATGAGCGGATGCGCGGCGATGCCCTCAAAAGTGATTTTCTCCTCCTTGAAGACGGCGTGCTCCTCGGGACAGAAGAGGAGATAGTCCGTCTCCGTCCACTCCTCGAAGGAGAAATTCCCCCGCGCCTCGGGCGCCGAGCCGAAGGCGAAATCGACCGCGCCTTCGGAGACGTGTTCGAGCAGGTTCGTCCAGTTTCGCTCCAGCACGGATATCTGGACGTTCGGGTAGCGTTCGCGAAACCTGAGGAAGGCGGCCCTGTGGCCCCTCAAGATCAGCATGGGTGCGGCCTCGGCCACGACGAGCCGCCCGTGCGTCTCCCCGCGCAGGTGCCGCTCGACCGTTTCGAGGGATTCGAAGAAAGGTTTGATGGCGTCGAAGAGGTACTCACCGCTCGGCGTCAATTGAAACTTGCGGCCGACGACCTGGTAGAGCTTCACCTTGAGGTCCGCTTCGAGCGCCTTCACCCGGATGCTCAGTGCGGGCTGCTGGATGGAGAAGGGCAGTTGCCTCGACGCGCGGGTGAAGCCGCCGTGTTTCGCCACGTAGTAGAAGTATTCGAGTTGCCTCAGATTCAACATGGTGACCTCGCAAAACCGCCTGGTGCGGTGACCGTGCTCTCATTGTGGATTTTGATGGTACGGCGCTGTGCTCGGCAGACTCGTTTTGTGCTATTTCTTCCGAAATTCGGATAAAAGAGGAAAAACGGTCTTCCATAGCGCGGTAAGATTATATGAAATATCCATTAAATAATTCAATAGATTCGATTCTTCTTTTCCCCGTTGCGATTCCGGTGCCTTGCGTTTAATCTACGAACGGAGACACCTTTTTTCAGCTGCCGATACAAGAGCTTCAGCCCGTTGTGGGCAAGGGGCGAATCCCGCCTCGCCGTAATGGAGAAAGACGTGACGCAAGACTATCTTTCGCTCAGGGAGCAAACCCAGTCGCGGGATCGCAGCTTGCGAGACAAGGTGATGACGCTGGAGGAGGCCTGTGATTTCGTGGCCGATGGCGAACACGTGAGCCTGGGCGGCTCTACGGCCTCGAGAACCCCCTTCGCCATGGTTTGGGCGCTGATACGCGCGAGGAAGAAGAACCTTTCCTTCTCGCGCAGCATCGTCTCCACCGAGGGCGACCTCATCTTCGCCTCAGGCGTCGGGAATCACATTCTCACGAGCTGGTTCAGCCAGGGAATCGTCTGGGGCGTCTCGCGCGTGATGCGCCATTTCACCGAGAACAGGCTGGCCCGTTTCGAGGAATGGAGCCACATGTCCATCGGCCTGCGTTTCCGGGCGGGCGCGATGGGCGTTCCGTTCATGCCGATGCGCTCGATGATGGGCTCAGACGTGGCCGGGCAGCTCGATAATCTCGAAGAGATGACTTGTCCCTTCACGGGCGAGAAGATTCTCCTCGTCCCGGCCCTGAACCCCGACGTCGCCCTGATCCACGTGCAAAGGTGCGACCCCTTCGGCAACGCGCAGCTCGACGGCCTCACTTTTATGGATATCGACATGGCGATGGCGGCGAACCGGGTCATCATCACCACCGAGCGCATCATCTCGAACGATCAGATTCGCAGAAGGCCCGATCAGACGAGAATCCCATTCTTCACCGTCGACGCGGTGGTGGAGGCGCCCTACGGCTGTGCGCCGCATGAATGCTTCGGCGTTTATGAGCCCTTGTTCTCGCACATGGACTATTACGCCGAACTAACGAGGAAAGAGCCGATGGAGGGCGTGCAGGCGTATCTGGATGAATACTACTACGCGCCCGAGAACTGGACGGAGTATCTGAATCTCATCGGCCTGGAGAAGCTCTTGGATGCGGCCCGCAGGGGGAGGAGCATTTATGACGATTGAGACGAAAGACTTCACGGCGTCTGAACTATTATGCGTCATGAGCGCCCGCGCGCTCGAAGACGGCCAGGTGGTTTTCGCCGGTGTGGGGATTCCGCTTCTGGCCGCCACGCTGGCCCAGCGCCTCCATGCCCCGGGCGTGACGATTCTCTTCGAGGGCGGCACCATCGGCCCACACGTCGTGCCCGGCCAGCTTCCGCCCACCACGAACGAGCAGCGCTGCACGCGCAAGGCGAACATGCTGGTGAGCATCACCGAGGTACTGCTCCTGCTGCAGCGCGGCTACGTGGACGTGGGCTTCATGGGGGGCGCCCAGATCGATCAGTACGGCAACCTGAACAGCTCCTTCATCGGGAGCGCGGATGACCCTTCCGTGCGGCTGCCCGGCACGGGCGGGGGGAACGACATTTCGAGCCTCACCAGGATGATCGTGGCGATGCCGCAGGAAAAGCGCCGCTTCGTGGAGAGCGTGGATTTCATCACGAGTCCAGGCTACATCCGGGGCGGTACCTCGAGGCGTGATTCGGGCCTGATAGCCGGCGGCATGTACCGTGTGGTGACCGATCTCGCGATTCTGGGATTCGACGACGACACGGGCCGGATGCGCGTAGAGGCGCTCCACTCTGGCGTAACGCCCGAGCAGGTACAGGAGAACACGGGCTTCGAGCTCATCATCGACTCTTCCGTCCCGACCACGGAGCCTCCTACGGAAGAGGAGTTGGCCGCGCTTCGTCATCTGGACCCGGACAAGGTATACACCGCATAACCACATGGAGCCTTCATGAGCGCCGAGAACAGAGAAAAAATTCTCACCCAGGTCGACGCCCATCGGGACGAGATCATCGCCCTGCTCACCAGACTCGTCCAGATACCGAGCGTGACGGGGGATGAGGGGGAGATTCAGGGCTACATTGCGGAATATCTGCGCGAGATGAACCTCGATGAGGTGGACGTCTGGGAATCGGACTGGGAGGAACTCAAGAAACACCCCGAATACGTGCCCGTCACCAGGGGATACGAGGGAAGGCCGAACGTGGTCGGCGTACTCAAAGGCTCAGGCGGAGGCAAGTCGCTCCTGCTGAACGGCCATACCGACACCGTTCCCAACGGCCCGCCCGACGCCTGGGAGCACGGGCCGCTCTCCGCGGACATCGAGGACGGCCGCCTCTACGGGCGCGGCGCCTCGGACATGAAGAGCGGGGTGGCGGCCATCATCATGGCGGCGAAATGCTTCATGGCGGCGGGTCTCAGGCCCAGGGGCGACGTCATCCTCGATTTCGTCGTGGATGAGGAGCTGAGCGGCCACGGCACGCTCGACACCATCTTGCGCGGTTATACGGCGGATGCAGGCATATGCTGCGAGACGAGCGGCAACGCCATCCAGCCCGGCTGCATCGGCAGAATCTGGTTCGAGATACTGGTGCGCGGGAAGGCGGCGGGCATCCAGCGAAGGTATCAGGGCGTGAACGCCATCGAGCTCGGTTACAAGATTGTCCAGGCGGTGGCCGATCTCGAGAAAAAACGCCTGCAGACGGTCTCCCATCCGCTGTATCCCAAGATCATCGACGCGATTCCCTGCATGGTCGGCTCGATGGAGGCGGGGAGCTTCCCGAGCGCTTTCCCGGACACCTGCGTGCTCAAGGGGAGTCTCGCCACGGTGCCCGGCGAGGATCACGACGCGGCCAAACAGAGCCTGGTCGATCAGGTGGCGCAGGCGGCGGCGCAAGATCCCTGGATGAAGGATCATCCGCCGGAAGTGCGTTTCGTGGGCTATTACGCCGAATCGGCGGCAGTCGACGCCGATCACCCGATCGTCAAGACGGTGGCGGACGCCTACCAGGAGGTTTCGGGCAACACCCCTGAAATATCCGGGCGCCAGGGAGCAGCCGACACGCGCTTTCTGAACGGTTTCGCCGGCATCCCGACGGTGATCTTCGGACCCGGCCCCACCACCCAGATGCACGCGAACAACGAGTGGGTGGCGGTGGAGGACGTGATCGACGCGACGAAAACGCTGGCGCTCTCCATACTGGACTGGTGCGGAGCGGAATAAGACCGAGGGAATCGACATGTCAGGAAAAGACGTGAAGTACGGAATCGCCATGCGGAACTTCACCGCATATCCCGAACTCCCCGACCCGGAGGCGCTCATCGAATACGGCGTCGCCATGGAGGAGTTGGGCTTCGAGTCCCTGTGGGTGTGGGATCACATTCTGCTGGGCGTGGAGCCGCACTTTCCCATCATCGAGTCGCTGACGCTGCTGACGGCGGTAGCCGCGCGGACGAGCAGAATCAAGCTCGGCACGGGCGTGCTCGTCTTGCCGCTCCGCAACCCGCTCGTCGTCGCCAAACAGCTTTCGAGCATCGACCAGATATCGAACGGTCGCCTTATCGTCGGCATGGCGTCGGGATGGTACAAGCGCGAGTTCGACGCGGTGGGCGTTCCTTTCGAAAAGCGCGGCAACATCATGGATCAGAACATCGAGATCATCACGAGGCTCTGGACCGAGGACATGGTGCGCGCCGAATACGGGCATTATAACTTGAGAAACTCCGTCATGTTCCCGAAGCCCGTGCAAAGCCCGAGGCCGAGCATCCTCATCGGGGGCTACGTCGACCGCGTGCTCAAGCGCGCAGGCGAGAAGGGCGACGGCTGGCTCACCTACTTCTATACGCCCGAGAGCTTCACGAAGTCATGGGAAAAGGTGTTACGCTTCGCCGAAGCGGCCGGGCGCGACCCCGCCGAGCTCGAGAGCACGAACCAGCTCCCCATCATGGTGGGTGATTCGCGCGCGGATATCGAGGGGCCGATGAACGAATGGCTCCACACGGAGTGGGACTATGCTTCCTGGAGCGAGTCGACGGCCGAAAGCGCCGTTATGGGAAACGTGGATGAGTGCGTGGCGCAGCTCCAGGCCCACATCGACACGGGGGTCGACCGGCTCATTTTCGTTCCCTACAAGTACGAGATGAAACAGGTGGAAATCGTGGCGAAAGAAATCATCCCTCGCCTGAAGGCGGCTTAGAACAAGGGAATCACGCGCCGCCTTACTGGAGTAGAAACGTGCAAGTAATATCGAGAACGTGGGACAGCCTGGCTTCGGCTTCTGAGACGATATTCGACGCGGTAGGCTATACCCCGCTGGTGAAGCTGGGACGAATCTCACAGGGGCTGGGACCTGATATTTTCGCCAAAATCGAATGGTATTCCCCCACGGGCAGTCTCAAGGATCGCATCTATGAGCAGATGATATCCCGCGCGGAGGCGCGGGGGGAACTGACGTCCGGCAAGGTGATTCTGGAGTGCTCATCCGGCAACGCGGGCATCGCCTGCGCGGCGGCATCGGCGGTCAAGGGATTTAAGTGTATCATCGTCATGCCCGAGATGATGAGCCCCGAGCGCAAGAAGATGATTCGCGCGTTCGGGGCGGAACTCATTACGACGCCGGGCGGAGAGAGCGACGTGGACGTGGCACTCGCGCGAATGAAGGAAATGGCCGCGAGCGAGCCCGAGAAATACTGGGTTCCGGCCGAATTCGAGAATATGGACAACGTGGATACGCACTTCACCACTTCGGGTCCTGAAATCTGGGAACAACTGGGTGGCGATGTGGACGCGCTCATTGCTGCGGTGGGTACGGGCGGCTGGCTCACGGGCGTGGGGCGGTTTTTGAGGGAGAAAAACCCGAAGCTCAAAATCTACGGCGTGGAGCCGACGGAATCGCCCCTGATCAGCGAAGGGGTGTGCTGCGGGCACGGAATCGCGGGAATCGGTGACGGCCTGATCCCCAACATTCTGGATTTGTCCATCATCGACGGTATCATTACCGCCTCGACCGAAGAATCTCTCCGCATGGCGAGGCGCGCCTCGCGCGAAGAGGGTCTTTTCTGCGGGATTTCTTCGGGCTGCAATCTGGCGGCGGCGTTAAAGTTCGCGCGCTCCTATCCTGAAATCGGTCGAATCGTCCCGATTTTCGGGGACTCAGGCCAGCGCTATTTCTCCACCCCGCTTTGCCATGACGAATCGGGTATGGAGGCTGCGCTGCAAGAGGTCGTCGAAGGGGACAGGGAGACGATGCTCCAGAAATTCAGGGCCTCATGGGAAATTATTGAATGAGATTTTTTCCTCCTTACTAGGACGCAAGAAATGGGCATTCAGAAAAGAGCCTGGGATTCTTACAGGCGCTATTCGGAAAACATATTCGAAGCTATCGGGGCCACGCCGCTCGTGCGCCTGAACAAGGTGGCGTCGGACGTAGAGCCCGAAGTCTACGCGAAGCTCGAGTGGTATTCGCCCTCGGGGAGCCTCAAGGATCGCATCTACTACAACATGATCCTGAACGCGGAGGAGCGCGGTGACCTAAGCGCCGGCATGACGGTGCTCGAGTGTTCTACGGGCAACGCAGGAATAGCGTGCGCCTTCGTATCCGCGGTGAAGTGCTACGATTGCGTCGTCGTCATGCCCGAGGGCATGAGCGATGAGCGCAAAAAGCTCATGCGCGCCTACGGGGCCGATTTGGTGTTTACGCCTGGCGGTGAGAGCGACGTCGACCTGGCGCTCGAGAAACTCGAAGAAATCCGCGCGGCTTCGCCCGAAAAATTCTGGGTTCCCGCCCAGTTCGACAACCTCGACAACAACGAAGCGCACTACCTCACCACGGGTCCTGAAATCTTCGAGCAGTTGGACGGGCGCGTCGACGCCGTCGTGGCGTCTCAGGGAACGGGCGGCTGGGTAAGCGGCGTGGGGAAATTCCTGCGCGAGGACAACCCCGACGTGAAACTCTACGCAGTGGAGCCCGAGGAATGTCCGCTCCTGAGCCAGCGGGGCTGGGGGCCGCACGGCATCGAGGGCATCGGGGACGGTTTCGTGCCCAAGGCGCTCGACCTGTCGCAGCTCTCGGGCATCGTAACGACGACGACGGAGGAGTCGGTCGAAATGGCGCAGCGCCTGGCGCGCGAGGAGGGGATTTTCTGCGGAATCTCCTCGGGCTGCAACGTGGCGGCCGCCGTCAAGCTGGCCCGCAGGCACCCCGAGTTGAACAATATCGTCACGAACATCAACGACACGGGACAGCGTTATTTCACCACTGCCTTGTGCGGGGAGGAAAAACACGTCGAGATTCCAGAGCGTGAGCATCAAGTGGACCCATACAGCGCGGCGCAACTCGATCGGTATTCGAGCGAATGGGAAATCATCACCTAGTAACCACAGTAGGTAAGACAGATGGTTTATGCCCAGATTCTGATTAACAGCATACTCCTGGGGGGCATCTACGCCAGCATCGCGGTCGGTTTCTCGCTCGTCTGGGGCGTGATGAACATCTTGAACATCCTGCACGGCACGTTTTTGATGCTGGGCGGCTACGTCACGTTCTGGATGTTCAAGCTCTACGGGGTGGACCCGTTCCTGTCCCTCCCGCTCTCCGCCGTCGCCATGTTCTGCGCCGGCTACGTGGTGCAGCGCGGACTGATCAACAAAATCGTGCGCGCGCCCATGTTCATGTCCCTGATTCTCACCTTCGGTCTTCAGTTGCTCATCGTGAGACTCGCGATATATTTCTTCACTGGTGATTTCAGGTCGGTCCAGCCCTCCTATGCGGGGTTTTCCATTTCCTTCATGGGGCTCTCCATTCCCTTCGTCCGGATTTCCATTTTCGTGCTGGGCGTCGGTCTCACGAGCATTCTCTTCTGGTTCATGGGGCGCACGCGCACGGGCCGGGCCATACGCGCGACGCGGATGGATTTGGATTCCGCCCAGTTGATGGGCGTCGACATCGGCAGAATCTACGCCATCACGTATGGAATCGGCGCGGCGGTCGCCGCCACATCGGGTTCCCTTGTGAGCGTGGGTTTCGCCATATCGCCTGTGAGCGACGTGGAGTTCCTCTCGAAATCCTTCATCATCTGCACCATCGGGGGCTTGGGGAACATTACTGGCGCGCTTGCGGGGGGGCTGATCCTGGGTCTCGCCGAAAACTTCGGCGCCCTGTACCTCGGCCCCGGGCTGCAGAACGCCATCGGCTACGTGCTCTTGATTCTGGTGCTCTTCATCAAGCCGTCCGGCCTGCTGGGCAGAAAGGGTTTCGAGTAGCATGTTCAGACCCTGGTCCCAAATTCAATGGTTCGGTATGGGAGCGGGCGTGCTCGCCCTCATCCTCTTGCCATCTTTCGTGGAAAACGACGAGATCAGGAAGTGGATGGACATCCTCATGGTGGCCATCCTGGCGGTGAGCTGGAATTTCATCGGCGGTTTGACGGGTTATCCCTCCTTCGCGTCGGCCGCCTTTTTCGGGCTGGGGGCCTACACGACGGCCATCCTCATGAACGCAGGCTTCAATTTCTTCATCACGCTGGGGATCGGCGCCTGTTTGTGTGCTCTCGTGGCGCTCGCCCTGGGTGTTCCCATATTGAGGCTCAGGGGCCACTACTTCGCCATCGCCACCTTTGGCGTAGCGGAATTCTTCCGTGAACTGGCGGATAACCTGCGCATCACCGGCGGTGGAGACGGCATCAACCTTCCCCAGATCACGGGCGGGCCGGATTACTTCACGCGCTTTTTCTACTTCTCCATGCTCGGGGTGGCCGTGCTCGCGGTGTTGACGCAGTACTTCGTCACGCGGCACCGCCTGGGCTATGGCTTCGTCGCCATCCGGGAGAACGAGGACGCGGCCGCCATGACGGGCGTGGATACGACGAAATACAAGATCATCGCCTTCGTTCTCTCATCCATCTTCCCCGCGATGGGGGGCGGCGTGTACGCCTACCGCGCCGCGTTTCTGGAGCCCATCGACGTATTCGACGTCTTGTTCTCCATCAAGGCGATCGTAATGTCCATGCTCGGTGGAGTGGGGACGGTGATGGGCCCGCTCGTGGGCGCGTTGATGATGGAATACCTGTCGGATTACCTCTGGGGGGCGTTCACGGAGTTCCACAGCGCATTTCTGGGCATCATCATCGTGCTGGTCGTCTTGTTCATCCCGCGCGGCCTGATGGCCGTCTCGCAGGAAGTGAAAAGCCGCGGGTGGGGGTCTTTGGGAATCATTCTCAAGAGCAACATACAGAGGTTCAAGGTGTGAGCGAGACACTTTTAGAGGGCAGGGGCGTCACGAAGCGGTTCGGCGGACTCACTGCCGTTTCGGCGGTGGATTTCACCGTGCGCAAGGGAGAGATTCTCGGCGTCATCGGTCCCAACGGCGCGGGAAAGACGACGCTCCTCAATTGCATCACGGGTCTCGACCCGGCGAACGAGGGCGAGATTCTTTTTCGCGGCGAACGCATCGAAACCTTGAAGCCCCACGCCATCACGCGAATGGGAGTCGCCCGGACGTTTCAGATCGTCCAGCCTTTCGCCGGCCTCGCGGTGCGCGAGAACGTCGTGATGGGCGCGCTGTTCGGCTCCCAGAAATCGAAAAAGGAGGTGAAGCGCGCCCAGGAACTCGCAGATGACATGCTGGCGTTCGTGGGGTTGAGCGACAAGGCCGCGCAACTCGCCTCCCAGCTCACGCTCGCCGAGAGAAAACGCCTGGAATTCGCCAAATCCCTGGCCACGGAGCCGGAAGTGTTGCTGCTCGATGAGGTAAACGCCGGCCTCAACACGACGGAAATCGAAAACGCCATCTCCCTCATCCACAAGGTAAGGGAGCAGGGCGTGACCATCCTGGTGATCGAGCATTTGATGAAGGTGATTACGGATCTATCGGATCGCGTCGTCGTCTTGCACCACGGTGAGAAGATAGCGGAGGGTTTGCCGAGAGATGTGACGAGCGATGAGCAGGTCATCAAGGCCTATCTGGGCGAGAAATACGTGGCGATGATGAAAAAGCTGGAAGAGGAGTCCTAGAAGTGGCGACGGGTGCTTCTCAAGGCGGAGCGAGCCTCCTGGAAGTGAGCGGCCTGGCGGGCGGGTATGACGACGTGCAGGTTCTGTGGGGAATCGATCTGCGTGTGGGCGAGGGTGAGATTGTCGCCATCGTCGGGAGCAACGGCGTCGGCAAGTCCACGTTCCTGCGGATGCTCTCGGGGGTGCTCCCTCACCGGGCGGGCACGATAACGCTCGGTGGCGAGTCCCTGGAGGGATTGGCCCCGGATGGCATCGTCGCCAAGGGGATTTCCCACGTGCCCGAGGGCCGCAGGCTCTTCGCAGCGATGAGCGTGGAGGAGAACCTGTTGATGGGCGCCTACGCCCGCAGCATGGCTGATCAAGAGTTGGCGGCGGATTTGGATAGGGTGTACGGGTTTTTCCCGCGTCTGGCGGAGCGGAAATCCCAGCTCGCGGGGAGCATGTCCGGCGGCGAGCAGCAGATGTGCGCGATCGCCCGGGGGCTGATGGCGCGTCCCAGGCTGCTCCTGATCGACGAACTCTCCCTGGGCCTTGCGCCCAGGCTGGTGGAGGAGTTGTGCGGTTTCGTAAGGCAGATTAACGAGGAAGGCGTCGCTATTATTCTTGTGGAGCAGGACGTGCTCACCGCGTTCGAGCTGGCGAGTCGGGCCTATGTTTTCGAGACGGGGCGCGTGACGATCTCCGGTACTTCGGATGAGCTTCTGGCGAATCCCCAGGTGAAGAAGGCGTATCTGGGCATGTAGCCCGTTTTCATATACGCTGTCTGGAATCAACTTGTGCAAATATCGTGTGAGAACCGCTAACGGAAGTCGTAATACTCAACCATTGAGGAGGCAGGTCATGAGAAGGCGGAAATTGTTGTTTCTCATCGCAGCAGTCTTGTTTGTCTCTTTCGGCGTGACGGGTCTGCAGGGGCTGGACGGCGCCCAGGCGGCCGAGATCAAGTTCGGCGCCGCCTTGCCGCTCACGGGTCCACTCGCCACGGAAGGGAAAAAACAGCAGGCGGGTTATGAAATCTGGCGTGAGCGCGTGAACAAGGCGGGCGGCATCAACGTAGGCGGCAAGAAGATGATGGTGAAGATCGTCTACTACGACTACGAGAGCAAGACGCCGACGGCCACCAAGCTCGCCGAGCGTCTCATCACCAAAGAGAAGGTGGACCTCCTGCTGGGCCCGTTCGGAAGCGGAGCGACGAAATCCGTCGCCGCGATCACGGAGCGCTATCAGGTTCCCCTCATCGCGCCCGTGGCGAGTTCGGAGCCGATTTTCGACCAGGGCTACAAATACCTCTTCGGCCTTCTGGCGCCGAATGCGTATTTGCCGAACAACTTCCTGACGCTCTTGAAAGAGCAAAAGCCCATGCCGAAAACCATCGCTTTCGTGACGCGAAACGACTTCTTCCCGCGCGCCGTCACGAGGATGATCCGGGCGGCGGCGAAAAAGCAAGGTTTCACGGACGTCTACTACGCCGAGTTCCCGAAAGATTCGAAGGACATGTCCACCTGGCTCACGATCGTGAAGGGCAAGAATCCCGACGTGCTCATGGTGGCCGGCTATCTTCCCGACACGCTGCTCGCCACCAAGCAGGCGAACGAGCTGGGCGTGAAGCCCAAAATCCTGTTCACCATGGTGGGCCCGGTCTACGCGCAGTTCACCGAATCGCTCGGCGCAACGGCCAACAACATCCTGACAGCCGCATGGTGGGGCGAGGCGCTCGATTACAAGGGCGACTTCATCGGCTCGGCACGGGATTTCGGGAAAATCTGGCGTGCCAAGTTCAAGCAGGAGCCGGACTACGTCGCTGCGGCGTCGACGGCTGCAGGCATCGTCGCCCAGAAGGCCATCGAGGCGGCGGGTACGCTAGACAAGAAGAAGGTTCGCGACGCCATTGCGAACACCAACTTGAAAACTTTCTTCGGCCCCGTGAAGTTCGACAAGCTCAACATGAACGCGGCCAGCGCCATCGTTTTGTTCCAGGTGCAGGACGGAAAACGCAAGACGGTGGGGCCGAAGAGCGTGGCGAACGCGAAGTTCAGGTATCCGAGATAGTTTTCGGGCCGGGTTCGGGAGCGCCGTCCAGGTTGAGGCGGCGTTCCTGAGCCAGGCGATTTGGGGATTGTATGGCGACGATCCGCCAGTTGGCCGACAACGAGGTGCCCGAGGCGGCGCGCGATCTCGTAGAACGCGTCAAGAGGCGAGAGAAGCGCGTGTTCGGCATCGATACGCTCTCGAACGTCTGGCGCTCCATGACCCATCACCCCGAATACATGAGGGCGAGTTGGGAGCGCTCGCGCGCCACCATGCAGCGCGGAGACGTGCCGCCTCTGGTCAAGGAGATGGTCGCCTCGGCGGTTTCCATCGTCAATGCGTGTGACTACTGAATCGATTCCCACATCGCCGCGGTCATGCGGATGGGGGTTGATGAGGTGGGAATTACGGAGTTGATCGGCTTGACGGATCACGTGTCGGGCATGAACAAGGTCGCCTTCGGGCTTTTACTGGAGGATATGGATTCGCCGCCTCTTCTGCCTTTTCCGGATGAAGAGGAGGTCGACCCCGTCGTCCGGGAACTGATGGATGAGGTGGCGGAGGTGGAATCGGCGCGCTTGGGCAGAGAGGGCGCTCCAGGCTATTGGCGCTGTTTGGCGCGGAACCGGCATTATTTCGAATCCACCTGGAACAAGCACAAGCTCATGCTTGATGGAGGTGTTCTCGAAAAAGGGGCCAAGGCGGCCGTTGGTTTCGGCGTAAGCGCCACGAACGGGTCGGGGTATTTCATACGGTATTTTCATATATATCTGGTGAATCTGGGCTGGGACCCGGGGCGCATCCTGGAGATTCTCGGAGTGGTGGACCATTACAACAGCTTTAACTCCCTGGCGACGGGGATGCAGATTGAATCCGACATAAGACCGTGATTCGTTGAAGAATTCAGGCGAGAGCCGAATCGGCAATGTGCTTTGAAGAATGAGACTTTAGGAATTGAACATGGAATTTTTACGCGCTGCATCGGTGGATGAGGCATTGGCGGCTGCGCAGGGTGGCGCCGCTTTCGTGGCCGGCGGCACGAATCTCGTGCCGGACGTGCTCTTCGGGCGCAAGAAGATAGCGCGCGCGGTGGACATCAGCCGTCTGGATGAGCTTCGCTTCATCGAGGAGGCGGACGGAAAAATCAGGATCGGCGCGCTGGCGAGTGTCACGGATTTGCTGGAATCTGAACTGATACGCGCCGCTGCATCCCCTTTGTATGAGAGCGCTCTTGAGTTCGCGGGTCCATTGGTGAGAAACCGCGCGAGCGTGGCGGGCAATCTCATGGACGCCTCGCCCGCCGCCGATTTGGCGCCACCGCTGCTGGTGCAGGATGCCGTCGTCGAATTGGCCTCGGCGGAGGGGGAACGTTCCCTGCCGCTCTCGGAATTTTTCCTGGATTACCGAAAAACGGCTGTTCGGCCGGAAGAACTCATGAAGGCCATCGTCATCGAGCCGCTGAAAACGGATGATCGTTGCGCGTATTACAAACTCCAGCTCAGGCGCGCGATGGCGATAGCCGTACTGGGTGTAGCGGTCGTTCTCCGGATGGAAAAAAGCGTTTGCGTGGAAGCCGCCATCAGCCTGGGGGCGGTGGCCGCGGTGCCGTATCGTGCGCAGGCGGCGGAGGCGTGTCTGCGTGGCAAGGAAGTTGGGGAAGCTGAAATCGAGACGGCGGCTGAGGCAGCGAAAGATAGTGCGCAACCGATTGACGACGTGCGGGCGAGCGCGGCGTACCGGAAGAAAATGTGCGGCGTGCTGGTCCGCCGCTTGCTGAAAAAAGCACTGGGAATGCCGCAAACCGTGGCTGTGTGATGAAAATTTCATGTTTTGCTTGAGAAGATCATGAGTACTTACGAAATAAAACTACGCGTGAACGGGAAGGATGAAACCGTTGGTGTGCGGGGGGATGAAACGCTCCTGCGCGCGCTAAGGCGGATTGGCTATGTCGAGGTAAAGCTAAGCTGCGAGGGCGGCGATTGCGGGGCGTGCGCCGTATTGCTCGACGGTGTGGCGGTGAACGCCTGCCTCATGTTCGCCGCGCAGGCGGATGGCTCGGAAATCACCACCGTGCGGGGCATCGGAACGGAAGACGACCTCCACCCGGTGCAGGAGCAGCTCATCGAAAAAGGCGGCGTGCAGTGTGGTTTCTGCACGCCGGGAATCGTCGTATCGGCAAAGGCGCTTCTGGATGAGAACGCTGCGCCCACGCGCGAGGACATCCAGCGCGGTCTCGCCGGAAACCTTTGCCGCTGCACGGGATACAAGAAGATTTTCGAGGCAGTATCGGCCGCCGCCCGGCAGATGAACCAGGGAGACGACTCATGAGTACGCGCGTCGTCGGTCAGCCTCATCCCATCATCGATGCCGTGGAGAAAGTCTCGGGCGCCACGGTTTTCATCAACGATCTGGAGCTTCCAGGCGCGCTCACCGGGGTGGCGCTCAGAAGCCCCCATCCCCATGCCCGGATATTGAACGTAGACACATCGGACGCGGAACGCCTGGCCGGCGTCGCCGTCGTTCTGTCGAAGAACAACACGCCGGACGCGCCCTTCGGCATCAACCACAAGGATGAAGCCGCGTTTTGCCGCGAGAAGGTACGCTACGTGGG
>WTGD01000455.1 GCA_011523725.1 Nitrospinota bacterium | reverse complement strand
GCGTAGGGGCGGAGGCGCCCGGATTCACCTTGGCCTCGCCCACCAGAGCCGCCTTCATGAGGAGAACCAGGGTGTTGGTTCTGGGGATGAGGTGGATGAAGCGATCGAGCTTTTGATCGATCACGTCGGTCTCACTCTCGGAAAGCCCCAGCGCCGCCACGCGCTCCCTGCTCAGATCGACCGCGAAGGGAAACTCCTGCGCGGCCGCCGCCGCTGCTCCTTGCGCCTGCGTGACGGTGATGTGGTATCCCGCCTTCGCCATCTCTTCTTTCAAGAACGGCCAGACACGCTCCAGAAAGGCGGGATGATGCCCGAGCGCGCGCCAGACGCTGCCCAGCCCTCCGGTCGCCTCGCGAACCTCTTCATACAAAGCGCCCAGGGAATCATCAACGCCCGCCGGGTCCACGAGGCTTTCGGCGCGCATGGAGGCCGGCGGCCCGGTGGGCAGCGCATCGGTGTCCGCCTCCGAACCGGGGCGGATGCCGCCTATCTTCATGCCGTTGAGCGCTCCCTTGAGCGCCGCTACGAGGATGAGGTTCTTGGGGTTCGCATCGTTGTAAATGTCGAGTACCCCGTCCACAGCGTCGATGTCTTGCGGCGAATAGTCGCAATCGTCTTCAAGTTCTTCGCCTATGTCGGGCACGTCAGGCGGCATGGGCGGGGCCATGCGCATCCTCAGGTTGTCCGCACAGCGCTCGAAATAGGCGATGGAAGCGTTGGGTCTGAGCGCCTCCCAGGCCGCGCAGAAATAGTCCTCATGCACTGCGAGGGTGCGGTAGATGAGGTTCACCTGCGTGCTGCGGAGCACCTGGCGCATGTCTTCATAAATCTCCGCGACGCGCCCTGTAGCACTACTCTCGGTGATTTCATCGAAAATCATGGGTTTCATCATCTTCCTTTTCTGAACCCGCAAGACAAAAAGCGGAACAGCGGCCCGATGAAGCGCTGAAATAATCGCTCAGAGTATAGGGCTGGTGATGAGATGGAACAAGCCGGCTCCGCTCCCGAAACTCTCCTGTTTTCAAAAAAAAAATGAAAATCACTTGACAAGAAAGTTGAACGAGAATATATTTGATTGAATCAAATATTGAGATTCAACATATTTGACGAACATTAAAAAAGCATCACCCGGCGCAAGGATTCAGCCAGGAAGATTCGGGAACAAAAAAATAGAGGAGTTGAGAACGGAATGAACGCCACACCGCAAACCTGCTGCGAAGGCGCTGCGCTTGAAACCCACGACCTCGGCGCCCGTCTTCACGTGGCGCTCGATAATCTCTTTCATCAGAAAAAACCAGCCGAGAGAGAGGCCGTGTGCTGCCACGACATCACCCACAACCAGTGGACACTCCTCCACATGCTCGCGGACGCGGAAGCAGGGCCCCTCCCCATGGGGGTCATCGCCAGAGAGATGCGCCTCACCCCGAGCGGCGTGACACGCTGCGCGGACCCGCTCGTCGAGCGCGGGCTGCTCGAGCGCTGCATGAAGGAAGGAGACCGCCGCGTTTGCTGTCTGGCCCTGAGCGAGGCGGGCGTGGCGCTTCATGCCACCATCTCGCAAGACTGCGCGATCGAGGACGGTGCGCTTTTGGACGCTTTTTCCCCCGAGGAGCAGGAAGAGATCGTCCGCGCGATGGAAAAACTCGCGCGCGCCGCCAAGGAGTTCTCGTCATGATCACGGAAATCAAAACGGCCCCTGCGGCTGACAGCCAAGCATCGCCGGCAGAGGAATCTTCCTGCTGCGCGCCGGAGCCGAAAGCGAGATGGACTTCCCCCTACCTGTGGGGTTTTATCTCCCTGGGCGTGCTGTCGGCGCTCATCCTGTGGGCGGGAGTGGGACGGGAGGTTTCGGCCAATCTCATCGCCGCCGAGATCAAACGAAATCTCCTCTTCATGCTGAACAGCTTCTGGGGCATCGCGCCCTTTTTCCTGTTGAGCGTGGGGGTATCGGCGTGGGTCACCGTCGCCGGATATGCGAACAAGATAAAGGCTGTGTTCGACAAGCGCCAGGGCACGGCCATCGCCGGCGCGGCAGCCGTGGGCGCCGTGGTTCCGTTCTGCTCCTGCGGCGTCATTCCCCTCATCGCCGCCATGTTGGCAAGCGGTGTACCGCTCGGGCCCGTGATGGCCTTCTGGCTCAGTTCTCCCCTGATGAGTCCCGAGAAATTCGTGCTGACCGCAGGCGTCCTGGGTACGGACTACGCAATAGCGCGCTTGGTCAGCGCCATAGTCCTGGGTGCAGCCACAGGCTATGCCACCTACCTCATCGGACGGAACGGGAGACTCGATGGTGAACTGAGGAGCATCGTCGCGCCCGGCGTACGGGAAAACCAGAGCGACACCAGAATGAACAGACCTTCTTTAAGCGGCTTCGCCGCCCAGGCCAAGGGCGTGGGGTTTTATCTCGCCAAATGGCTGGCGGTGGCGTTTTTCCTCGAAGCGTTGATTGTCCACTACATCGATCCTAAGTGGATAGGCGCGATTCTCGGAGGCGATAATCCCTGGTCGATTCCGCTGGCGAGCGCGGTGGGAATACCGCTTTACACCTCGGGCGTCGCCGCCATCCCCATCACCAAGGGACTTCTCGCCGCGGGCATGGGCGGGGGCGCGGCCATGGCTTTTCTCATCGCGGGTCCCGTCACGTGCGTCCCCGCCATGGCCGGCGTGTGGGTGCTGGTGAAACGAAAAGTTCTTGCCATCTATCTGGCGGGCGGCATACTGGGTTCGCTGGTCGCGGGATACGCTTTTCAGTTTCTGGTCCGACCTTAAGTCTCAAGGCCCCTCGATCCGGGGGGCCTTCCGCATCTTCCCGTAAACGATCCTCCTGCGCCTCTCGACAAGATGCGCGCGCAGTCGTAACCTCCGGGAAAATTTCATGAATCAACCTCATCCTGGAGGCATACGAAAATGCCGATATCCCTTCACGCCGCCGAATACTCCGAGCCCAGCCGCATGAGCGTGGGTTACGTCATCACCACGCCCGAGGTGCGCTCGCCCCTGATGCCGGGCGTGCGCGGGGATTTCGCCGAGAATCTGGCCGTACTCAAGGAGTTGGGCTACGACACCCTAGAAGTCGCCATGCGCGACCCCCAAGACCCCGACGCCCAGGGGGTGGAGGCGGAGATCGTCCGATCGGGCCTTTCGGTGACGATGATAGGCTCGGCTCCCAGCGAGCTTCAGGACGGGGTGATGATGTGCCACCCCGACGCCGGGGTCCGCGAGGCGGGCGCCGCCCGGTTGCGCTCGCTGATCGATGCGGGCGAGAAGCTCGGCGCCTTGGGCGTGAATATCGGCCGGTTCCGCGGCACGTGCATCCCGGGCGAGATGTGGGAGACCTCGAACGGCTGGATGCGCGACGCGATGCGCGCAGGAGCGGACTACGCCGCTGAGCGGGGCATGAAGATCTACATCGAACCCTACAACCGCTACGAGACGAACTTCATCAACACCGTGCGCCAGGGAATGGAATACGTGAAAGAGGAGAACCACGCGGGCCTCGCGCTGATGATCGACAGCTGCTGGATGAACTCGGAAGACGCCTCCATCCCCGGGGCCATCTTCGCCGCGCGCGATTGGATAGAATACGTCCACGTGGCCGATTCCACGCGCGGTTATCCGGGTTCGGCCCACATCCACTTCGGCGACTTCATCCGGGCGCTACGCGAGATCGGCTACGAGGGCGTACTCTCGGTGCAGATCGACCAGAAACC
>WTGD01000248.1 GCA_011523725.1 Nitrospinota bacterium | reverse complement strand
TCGGCCTTCGCCCAAGGGCTCGGCCTCTTCGACTCCCCCTCAAGGGGGGAGTGAAATTCAAAAGCGTACGCACAACCCAAAATCGCTTCCCGGGACTTCATCATCACCCCTAATGGCTTCTATAAGACGCGAGCGCGTTTCGGATGAACAGGCACAGGGCGTAGAGAAACACCAGGTTGCCGAGCCAGGGCAGTACGGGTCTGAGCCAACCCCAGGACAGACCGGCTTCCAGGACGACCCCGCCCACCAGGGCGTAGAAAAAGACCCCCGCCCACTTGCCCGCCGCATCTTCGGGCAGGGATTCGCCCGCACTCCCCGCCTCGACCCAGCAGCGCCAAATGAACTGCGCGCCCAGCATCAAGACGCCCACGGCGGCCCAGCGGCCGATAACGCCCGTCAAGAAGGCGGCCGTAAGCGCCGCCGCGTTGAATGCGACGTCCGTAAAGGCGTCCACCTGTCCCCAGAAATAGCTCTCAGCACCCGCCCGCCTCGCCAGCGGGCCGTCCGCCAGGTCACTCAGGACCGCGTAAGCGTAGACGGCGATGAGTGCGAACCGCCACATCCCCTCAGGCGCGGACTCCGTTTCGAACAATGCGTGCATAAAAAGCGGAATCGACAGAATCCGCACGAACGTGAGGCACCTCGCCAGAACCGCGAGCATCGGCCTGAACGATTCTTCCCCGGCCACCTCGTTTCCTCCCCGGCCATAAACGCAAACGCGCGAAAACGCGAAAAACCACGATCACTCTGCCTCAATCGGAGCCGCGGAAAAAGCCGCCCCGCCGGGGCGTCGCCTTTACCGCCCTGACAAGGGGTTGTTGAAAAAGCCCTGATTCCTAGATTTGTCGTATGTCCCCGACCGCCGAGAGTGGGATTCACTCCCCCCCTTGAGGGGGAGTCGATGAGCTGAGGGCGTAAGCCCGAAAGCGAATCGGTGGGGGGTATAATTCAGAATGGCAATAAAACACGTTTTACCCCCCACCGAATCGGCCTTCGCCGGTGGCTCGGCCTCTTCGTCGGGCTTTCCCCTCGGGAAGCCCGACCCTCAAGGGGGGAGTGAAATCAAAAGCGTGTGCGCAACTCAAAATCGCTTCCCGGGGGCTTGTTCAACAACCCCGTATGCCATCATCCCTGCCCCCCCAAAACCTTTTCCTCCATCCTCAATTGACACGCCCGTCGCAAAGTTCTAGCTTTGGACTTCCAAAGCCAAGATATGAGAAACGCGCATCATCTCAAGTGAGGAATCTTCATGCCCAAGTACGCAATGGCGATCGACCTCGAATCCTGTATCGGGTGTCATGCCTGCACGATCGCCTGTAAATCCGAACACGATATCCCCATCGGCGTCTGGCGATGCTGGGTGAAGGAAGTCGAAAAAGGCGCCTTCCCGAGCACGAGGAGGGAATTCCTGCCCGTCCTGTGCAACCAGTGCGACGACGCGCCGTGCCAGAACATCTGCCCGACGAAGGCGCTCTTCCGGCGCAAGGACGGCATCGTGGACCTGGACCCGGACTGGTGCATCGGATGCAAGTCCTGCATCGCGGCCTGTCCCTACGACCAGCTCTTCATCGACCCCAACACGATGACGGCGGAGAAATGCAACTTCTGCGCGAACCGCCTCGAAGCGAACCTGGAGCCCGCCTGCGTGGTGGTCTGCCCCACGCAGTGCCGCGTGTTCGGCGACGTGGAGGACGCGGATTCGAAGATATCGAGGCTCACCACGCAGCGCCCCTACCACGTGCGAAAGCCCGAATACAACACGGCGCCCAACATCTATTACCTCGAAGGCAGCCGCCAGCTCCTCGACCCCACCGAGGCGGGCCAGTCGGGCATCTACAAGCAGGGCGAGATGGACATGGAGCGCGAAGACGTCGTGCCCGAGTGGGAGAACAAGCCCGGCGAGAGCCGCACCGTGTACGACACCTTCCACGAGGTTCCCTGGGAGACGAAGATCATCACCTACCTGCTGACCAAGGGCGCGAGCACGGGCCTTCTGGTCATCAGCCTGTTTCTGTGGATGTTCGGCTATAAAAGCTCGCTGTTCTCCTTCTGGATGCCCGCGCTGAGCGGCGTCCTGCTCGCCGCCACGGGGTTCGTGCTCATCACCGACCTCAAGCGGCCCGAGCGGTTCTACTACATCATGCTGCGCTCGAACTGGGGGAGCTGGATGGCGTGGGGCACGTGGTTCATCGCGCTGGACGGCGCACTCACCCTCCTCTGGGTGCTGGCCTTCCTTGTGGGCGCAGAGGGCTTCATGGGCCTCATCCTGTGGCCCACCATCCTCATGGGCGTGCTCTCCTCCATCTATACGGGCTTTTTCTTCGCCCAGGCGTCGGCGCGCGATTTGTGGAAAGGAAGCGAGAACACCCTGGACATCGGCGTGCAATCGGGCTTGAAGGGCGCGGCCATCCTGCTGCTCTTCGCCACGCTGTTCCCGATCGCGAACCAGGCTTCCGCCCTGAACGTACTGGGCGGGCTGCTCGCCATTCTCATTCTGCTGCACCTGAGCATCCTGGTGTTCTCGATTCTCGTGCACCGTTTCGGCTCCGTCGCCCATGAGCGGGCGATCCACCTGCTGACGAAAGGCCCGTTCAAGAACGATTTCTGGGGCGGGGCCATCGTCGTGGGATGCGTACTTCCCCTGCTCCTTCTCTGGGCGGGAGGCTTCGGCGGCTTCGGCGCGGTGCTGGCCGGCATCATGGCCATGGCGGGCGCGTATCTTTGGGACAAAATCTGGGTGAAGGCCGGACAGGCCGTTCCCCTTTCGTAATCCGGGAGCTTCAAGCACATGAGCACAAGTCATCTTCAAGTCGGCAAGGGCGCGCGCGACGTCGCCTCATTGGGCCGCCCCGACCTGCTGGCCAAGGCGCCGCCCCCGGCGCCTGCGGGACAACTCAACTACACGAACACGAACGGCGCCCTCACCTCCTACCCGAGCCCGGACCAATGGGACGACTGGACGGAATACGAGAGCACCAAGTGGCCGCAGAAGGTGGCGAGAAACTACGCGCTGGTCCCGACCCTCTGCTTCAACTGCGAGGCGGGCTGCGGCCTTCTGGCCTACGTCGACAAGGACGACATGAAGATCCGCAAAATCGAGGGGAACCCGCTCCACCCCGCCTCGCGCGGGCGCAACTGCGCGAAGGGCTGGGTGACGCTCAACCAGGTCTACGACCCCGACCGCATCTTCTATCCCTTAAAGCGCGTGGGCGAGCGCGGCGGGGGCCAGTGGGAGCGCGTGAGCTGGGATGAGGCGCTCGACGACATCGCCGGGCGCATGCGGGAGGCGATCCTGGCCGACCGGCGAAACGGCGTCATCTACCACGTGGGACGCCCCGGCGAGGACGGCTACATGTTCAAGACGCTCGCCGGCTGGGGCGTGGACGGACACAACAGCCACACGAACGTGTGCAGCTCCTCCGCCCGCATCGGCCAGTTCCTCTGGAACGGCTCGGACAGGCCGTCTCCCGATTTCACGAACGCTGACGCCATCCTGCTCATCAGCAGCCACCTCGACACGGGCCACTACTACAACCCCTCGGCCCAGCGCATCATCGAGGCGCAGACGAGCGGGGCCAAGCTCATCGTCATCGACCCCAGGCTCTCCAACACGGCGGCGAAGGCCGACTACTGGCTCCCCGCCTACAGCGGCACCGAGAGCGCGATTCTGCTCGCCATCGCGCGCTATCTGCTCGATACCGGGCAGTTCGAAG